>JAKFYO010000186.1 GCA_021730825.1 Hyphomicrobiales bacterium | reverse complement strand
TTGCTTCGCGACCGCTTTCAGCTTGTCGACCAGTTCTTCGATCTTGATCTCGGTGTTCTGCAAGAACACCTGTCCCTTGTCGTTCACCGAAAGCGTCAGCGGCTCGCGTTCCTGATCGAGCGATTTGGCCTGGCTCTGCGGCAGATCGATCGGCACGCCGACGGTCAGCAACGGCGCCGAGATCATGAAGATAATAAGAAGCACCAGCATGACGTCGACCATCGGCGTCACGTTGATTTCCGCATTCACGCCGCCGCCGCGAATGCGCGACGACCGCCTGCTGCTTCCGCTCGATCCGAAAGAACTGCCCATGATCCGTCCTCAGGAATTCTCGTCCACCTGCCGCGACAGGATCGCGGAGAACTCGTCTGCGAAGCTTTCCATGCGCTGGGCCTGACGGTTCACCTCGGAAATGAACTTGTTATAGAAAATGGTCGCCGGTATGGCGGCGACCAGGCCGATGGCGGTGGCAAAAAGCGCTTCCGCGATGCCGGGGGCGACCACCGCAAGGCTCGTATTCTTCGAGGCCGCGATCGACTGGAAGCTCGTCATGATGCCCCAGACCGTTCCGAACAGGCCGATGAAGGGTCCGGCGGAGCCGACCGTCGCAAGCACAAGCAGCCGCCGCTCGAGGCGATCCACTTCGCGCGTGATGGTCACGTTCATCACCTTCTCGATGCGCTGGTTCAGCGTGCCGATTGCCTTGCCGCCGCCTTCATAGGTGCGCTTCCACTCGCGCATCGCGGAGACGAAGAGTGCCGCCATCGCATGCACGGGCTTGGCCGACAGCGCGCGATACAGATCTTCGAGGCTTTCGCCCGACCAGAACGACTGCTCGAAGCGGTCCATGTCGCGCCGCGTGCGCGCGTACAAAATCGTCTTGTCGATTACGATGGCCCAGACCCAGATCGAGGCGACCAGCAAACCGAGCATCACCGCTTTGACGACGAGATGCGCTTGCCAGAACAGCGCCCATAAAGAGATGTCAGTCGGTGCCGCAATCGTCTGCTGCTGCACTTCAGGTGTCGGCGCCTGCGCGATGAGATCCGGCATGCCGAAGGAGAGCCAGAGCGAAATCTCGTGCAGGAATTGATTGAGAAGGTCGGCCATCGAAAGTCCTTTGCGTTGCGGCGACTGCGATCGCGCCGCGCACCGTGTATCCGGGAGTGGGGTATGCGAGCGGACTTACGTCTTAGGGCCCGGCAATTTGGCTCGCCCCGCACCCGCTCTCGCCTGGTCCCGTCAATACGGCACTGAATCTGTCCAAACTGGGGCGCGGCCTCGCGGATCGCGCTCCAGAGAGAAGGGCTTACACGGTTAACAATAGGTTAGCGATGGGACAGTGCGTCCGGAGACATCGCTTTTCTGAGCGCCTCGGGGATGCGCCGCGCGCGTCCGCCGGAGACGAATGCCGCTTTGACCATCGCTTCTAAAAGTAGCGTATCGCCGCGAAATACTTCCTGCTTCAGCGTAAGCGATGCGCCCGCGATTTCCGCAGGCGAAGTCTTGATCGTAAGCACGTCGTCCATGTGCGCAGGTTTGAGATATTCCAAAGTCATCGACCGCACGACGAAGGCAAAACCTGGCGCCTCCTGCCCTGCTTCCTCGAACAAGGCGCGGTGATCGACACCCAAGAGCCGCAGAAAATCCGTACGGCCTCGCTCCATGAAGCGAAGATAGCTCGCGTGATAGACCACGCCGGAAAAATCCGTGTCTTCGTAATAGACGCGGACCGCCATGACATGCGCGCCGTTTTCGATCTTGCCCGCGAGATCGGGCCAATGCTGCGAAGTATTCATTCCTCGCCCTGATCGAACAGCGGCATCTGCGAAGCGTCGCGCTTCGGCTCGCTTAATCCGAGATGTTTGTAAGCGTGCGAAGTCATCATGCGGCCGCGCGGCGTGCGCTGGATGAAACCGCGCTGAATGAGAAACGGCTCGATGATGTCTTCGAGCGCATCGCGCGGCTCGGAGAGCGCCGCCGAAATCGTCTCGATCCCCACAGGCCCGCCGGCGTAGTGATCGGAGATGATGCGCAAATAACGGCGATCCATCGCGTCGAGACCTGCGGCATCGACTTCGAGTTGCGAGAGCGCGCGGTCGGCGGCCTTGCTGTCGATCTGCGAAACTTTGTCGACCGAGGCGAAGTCGCGCACGCGCTTCAAGAGGCGCCCTGCGATGCGTGGCGTACCGCGCGCGCGTTTCGCGATCTCGCGCGCACCGTCTTTGCTCATGCCTATGTTGAGCACGCGCGCGCCACGCTCGACGATTGTTTCCAGTTCATCGACTTCATAGAAGCCGAGCCGAACCGGAATCCCGAAGCGATCGCGGAGCGGCGTCGTCAGCAAACCGGAGCGCGTGGTGGCCCCCACCAGCGTGAACTTCGCCAGTTCGATTTTCACCGAACGCGCGGCCGGACCTTCGCCGATGATGAGATCGAGCTGATAGTCTTCCATCGCGGGATAAAGCACTTCCTCGATCGCCGGATTGAGCCGGTGAATTTCATCGATGAACAGTACATCCCGATCTTCGAGATTGGTGAGAAGTGCGGCGAGATCGCCCGCCTTTGCGATCACCGGGCCGGAAGTCGCGCGGAAGTTCACGCCGAGCTCACGCGCCACGATCTGCGCAAGCGTGGTCTTGCCGAGACCCGGAGGGCCGACGAGCAGCACATGATCGAGCGCTTCTTTCCGCGTCTTCGCCGCCTCGATGAAGACCGAAAGGTTCGCACGCGCCTGCTGCTGACCGATGAACTCGGAGAGCTTTTGCGGGCGGAGCGACGCTTCCGCCGGATCGTCGTCGCGCTGGTGTGCGGAAACTAGGCGCTCTGCCATGTCGCTCTCACAATACCTCGCGCGAAGAACCAGCACGCCAGTGTCGCAGCCAAGCAGATTGGAAAACTGCGATCCCGTCCATCGCACCCGTCATAGACAGCTTGGAATAGAACCACGGAACGAAAGGACCGATAAGGCTGGCGGCGGCCGCTGCCAAAAACGGAACAAGCAAATTATTCCAGCGCATGAAAATTCCGGCCGAAGCGACAACTATTCCTGCAATCAGCGCATACACGATGCCGACGAGGTGGCAAAAGAGCAATATGAGCGCAAGCATCGAGAAATAACCGATCGGGTCGTTGCTGATGCCAATGTTCACGAGTCTCGCAGCACTGACAGAAATCCACACGGCCAGGCCGCCGACCAGCGGACCAAAGGAAACGAATATAACAACCACCACAAAGAAAGAACCCGCTCGCGAAGGCGGAGATTTAATTCTCGCGACGGCGCTCATCGCGCCAGTTCCTTCAGCCCGAGCCTGATCAATGTCTCAACCGGCGCATTCTCTTCGGATGCGCGAACAGCCGCTGCGACCGCGGCACCTGCCTGTATCTCTCCGTAACCGAGATGTACGAGCGCGGAGACGGCATCGGCCACCGGCTGCGGCGCGCGGCGCTCGGAAAGATCACCTTGAAGTTTCACGACCGAAGGATCGACGGTCGCAAACGCCGGCGCTTTGTCTTTCAGTTCGGCGACAATGCGCGCAGCCAGCTTCGGCCCGACGCCCGGCGTGCGCGACACGGCGGTCTTGTCGCCGAGCGCTATCGCGTTTGCGAGTTCGGCGGGCTTCAGCGTGGATAAAATCGCAAGCGCGACCTTCGCGCCGACACCCTGCACGGTCTGGAGAATACGAAACCACTCGCGCTCGAGATCGTTCGTGAAGCCGAACAGCTTGATCTCCTGCTCGCGCACATGCGTCTCGATGGAGATGGTCGCGGCTTCGCCTTGGGGCGGCAGCGATTGCAGCGTGCGCACCGAGCAATGCACGACATAGCCGACGCCATGCACGTCGATCACGACGAAATCCTCGCCATAGGTATCGATCACGCCGCGCAGCTTCCCGATCACAACGTGCCCCCCACGACCCGGGAGAGAATATCCACGCTTTGCCTATGATGCGCGTGACAGATCGCGATTGCCAAAGCATCCGCCGCATCGTCGCTTTGCGGATCTGCTTTCGGCATCAGGACGCGGATCATCAATCTGATCTGTGCCTTCTCGGCGCGCCCCGCACCGACCACCGTTTTCTTGATGAGGTTCGGCGCATATTCCGCAACCGGCAGCCCCGCCTGCGCCGGCACAACCAGCGCAATCCCCCGCGCCTGCCCGAGCTTCAGCGCCGCGCGCGGATCGGCATTCACGAAGGTCTCTTCGACCGCGGCCTCATGCGGCGCATAGCGCCCGATGATTTCGCTGAGCCCCTTGTGGATGAAAGCGAGACGCTCGCTCAAAGTTTCGCGCTCGTCCGCGTTCACCGAGCCGCAGGCGACGAAGGAGAGCTTCGTCCCCTCGCACTCGATCACGCCCCAGCCGGTGCGGCGGAGGCCGGGGTCGATGCCGATTATGCGATTCGCGCGCGTCATCCCTGCGGTGATAACGCCGCCATCGGGGTCTGCCTAGACCGCCTCTATGGCGCCGGTTTCTTCGATAAAAATTCGTTCAAGACGCCGCTTGCGAGCAAGACGCCAGCGCCGGTCGCGACTACGCCGATGATCGAAGCGAGATCAGGGATTTCCTTCAAGAGCGGAATTGCGATCACGGTCGCAAGCGCCGGCACCAGCGCCACAAACGCCGCGGCGCGCGAGGCGCCAAGTCTTGCGATCCCGATATTATAAAGAACAAGCGCGATCAGGCCGGAGCCGAGGCCCTGAATAATCGCCTGCACGACGATGTCGGCATGCGCGCCCTTGCTCCACGCTTCGATCAGCGGAGGAATCCCGAATGGCAGTATCGCGAGCGCCGACCAGAAACTCACCAGTGCCGCCATCTCGATTGCGCTCACCCCGACATGACGAAACGCAACCGTGTAGCAGGCCCAGCAGAACGCCGCCGTAATCAAAAGCAGATGACCGAAAGAAGTGTCGCCGCTCGACGTCAGAACGCTGCGGCCTACGATCGTCAAAACACCGGCCGCGCAAAGCGCAAAGCCGAGCGCACGCATCCAGCCAAGTTTTTCCTTGAAGAGGATCACGGAGAGCAACGCCACGATCAGCGGCATCGTGCCCGGCACCATCGGCCCGACATCGGCAGTCGGCGCATAACGCATGCCGTTGCCGATGATCAGCAGGAACGGCACGCCCGCGCCGAGAATGCAGAAAAGAAACGGGACGGTCTTGCCTTTCGGCCAGACCCCGATGCGAAACAAAACCGGCGCGAGCAAGAGCGCGGGAATTCCGACGCGCAGCAGCGTCACCGAAGCGGGCGTCAAGGAGCCGATGACTGCGTAGCGTGTGAGCGCTACCCATGCACCCCAGATCGTCACCGCGGAGATGATGGCGGCGTAGCCGAGCGCGCGGGAATTGTTCACGCCGAGAGCTTTGCCATCAGCGCTTCCGAGATTTCGAAATTGCCGTAGACGTTCTGCACGTCGTCGTTTTCTTCGAGATTCTCGACGAGCTTCATCAGCTTCTCGCCGGCTTCGTCATCGACCGTGATCGTATTCTGCGGGCGCCAGAGCAGACCGCTCTTCTTCGGATCGCCGAATTTCGCTTCCAGCGCCTTCTGCACTTCGTTCAAGGTGTCCGTCGCGGTCACGATCTCGTGGCCGGTATCGGAGGAAATCGCGTCGTCCGCTCCCGCGTCGATCGCGGCTTCCAGCATCGTATCGGCATCGGCTTTCGCAGCTTCGTACTCGATCACGCCTACATGATTGAACATGAAGGACACGGCGCCGGATTCTGCGAGTGCGCCGCCGCTCTTTGTGAAATAGGTGCGGACTTCGCCGACGGTACGCGTGCGGTTGTCGGTCAGCGCCTCGATGATCAGCGCAACACCGCCGGGACCGTAACCTTCGTAACGGACGTTTTCGAAATTCTCGCCGTCGCTGCCAGACGCCTTCTTGATCGCGCGCTCGATATTGTCCTTCGGCATGTTTTCCGCGCGCGCCGCGATGATGGCCGCGCGCAACCGCGCGTTCATCGCGGGATCCGGCAATCCCATCTTTGCGGAAACCGTGATTTCACGCGCCAGCTTCCCGAACAGCTTGGAGCGGGCGGCGTCCTGCCGGCCCTTCCGGTGCATGATGTTTTTAAATTGCGAATGGCCGGCCATGGTCGAGTCCCGAGCGAATTTCCGGGCGTTATAGCAAGCGGATTACCAGAAGCTAGGCCGCGCTTCTTCCAATACGCCGCCGATACGCACCGGCGCGATCTTTACGGCCAATCCCGTCTTGTCGTCGGTTTCGACCGCGAGCCCGCAGACGGTAGCGTCTCCGGTCGCAGGCTCGAAGCGGCCCGACGGAATCTTGGTCTGGAATCTGCGGATCGGCTCGTCTCTGTTCATGCCGAGCACGCTCTCATAGTCCCCGCACATGCCGATGTCGGAAACGAAAGCGGTGCCGGAGGGCAGGATCCGGTAATCGGAGGTTGGCGCGTGGGTGTGCGTGCCGACCTGCAAGGAAATGCGTCCGTCGAGAATATAGCCGAGCGCCTGCTTCTCGCTGGTCGCCTCGGCATGAAAATCGACGATAATCGCGTCGGCGTGTTCGCGAAGCTTGCACGCCTCCAGTTCTTTCTCGATCGCGGCGAAGGGATCGTCGAGCGCCTCCATGAAGACGCGCCCCATCGCGTTAATCACGAGCACACGCTTGCCGTTCTTCGCTTCGAGAAGTGCCGCACCCCGGCCCGGCGTACCTTTCGGGTAGTTCAGCGGACGAATGAGTTTCGGTGCGCGCTCGATGAAGACCAGCGCCTCGCGCTGATCCCATGAATGATTGCCGAGCGTGATCGCGTCCGCCCCGGTCTCGACCAGCTCTTCATAGATCGCTTCGGTGATGCCGAAGCCGCCCGCGGAATTTTCGCCGTTGATGCCGACGAAATCGAGCTTCCAGTCTTCGATCAGTGACGGAAGCACATCGACGACGGCGACCCGGCCCGAACGCCCGACGATGTCACCAAGAAAAAGAATACGCATCCATCAAGTCCCGGCGGAGAAACGCACGCCTTCTTCCGTTATCACATAATCGAGCTTCTGGTCGTGTGGTTCCGTCGGAACGGCTTCAGCGCATTGCTCGTCGAAGGCGAGGCCGACCGCGACAATCTTTTTCTTCGCCCGCAGCCGCGATAACCCGCCGTCGTAATAGGCTTTGCCGTAACCGATACGAGCGCCCGCGAGATCGAACGCAAGCATCGGCACGAACAGAATGTCGGGATCGACTTTTTTTGCTTCCGGCCCCGGCTCGGACAGGCCGAAGCCGACGCGCTTCAACTGCATGCCCGGAACCCACGCGCGGAAAATCAGTTTGCCGTCCTCGATCGCGGGCAATGCGAGCGTGGCAGCATTCTCTTCCGCGAGACGTTTCATCAGCGGATAGGGATTGAGTTCGGTTCCCATCGCAAACCAGCCGGAAACCACCGCGCCTTCGGGAACGTCGAACGGAAGATCGAGCTTCGCGACCCTCTCCGACATCTGCTTGCGAAAGATCGGCGAAAGCGCGTCGCGCTTTGCGATCATGTCTTTGCGCAAAGCGCGTTTTTGTTCGACGACTGATACTGGCATGACAACTTAAAGTGCGGGCCGCAGTGACCGTCAGAGATTCGATCCCGGGAAACCTACGAAGTAGGTGGGCGCCATGTGACTAGGACCACGGTCCAGATCAGGGACAGCTCCCGTTGAGATCGATAAGGCCCCGGGAATACTTCTCTGTCGCATCCCGCAGCACCGCAAATTGAACCTAAGGAGAGATTGGCGAAAGCGCTAGTGCCTCTTTCAGCCCAGCGCAACACCGCCGTTTGGGCCGCTATTGAGGCCTTGCGCCAGCCGCTCGATGCGCTCCGCCGTTTCTTCGAGAATGTCTGCGAGCGCCCGCTCGCCCTCTTCGCTGCGTTGGGCCGCTCGCTCGCGCGCGTCTTTCAGCGACTGGATTTCCTGATCGGAAGCGCGCAGCCGCCGCTTCAGTTCCGCGAGTTCGTCGGCGACCATGATTGCGGCCATCACCGCAAGCCGCGTGTCGCCGATCTCGCCGAAGGATTCTCGAAGCTGCGCGATACGCTGATCGAGCTCGCGCCCGAGCCGCGCCAGATGATCTTCCTGGCCCGGATCGCACGCCATGCGATAGACGCGGCCATTGATGGTGACGGAAACCTCGGCCATTGCGCTCTAGCGCTCCTGCGCTTCCAGCACGGCACGGATCGTATCCACCGCCTGATCGAGACGCTGCGCGACTTCGCGATTGGTCGCCTCCAGCGAAGAGAGATTGGCCCGCGCATGGTCGAGTTCTCCGGCCAGTCGCGAGCGGTCGGTGCCGAAGGCCTGAATCTGGGCTTCCAGTTCGCCGCGCTGGCGGTCGTTCTCGCGGCGGCGATTGATCGCAGCTTCCAGAAGATCGAGTGCCGACGACAGGCGCTTTCGCGCCCTGTCCAGCACTGCCGATTGTTCCGTTGCCTGCCGCATTTCCCGCCGCCGTTCGCGAACGCGCGTTGTGCAGTTAAGGGGGGCCTTTATCCCCACGTCAACCGCGCGTTGCGACTTTGACACAAGGGGTTGGGGTGCTATGGCAACGCCGTCTTCCAGCCCCCGGAACAATGGGTGAAAACGCGATGAGCCGCGAGCAGCATGATCGTTTGGCAAACGCCATTCGCGCGCTCGCGATGGACGCAGTCGAGGCGGCAAAATCCGGTCATCCGGGCCTGCCGATGGGTGCCGCTGACATCGCGACCGTCCTCTTCACGAAATTCCTCAAATTCGATCCGAAAGCGACCGACTGGCCGGACCGCGACCGCTTCGTGCTCTCCGCCGGCCACGGCTCGATGCTGCTCTACGCACTCCTTTACCTCACGGGCCACGAGGACGTGACGCTGGACGAGATCAAGCGCTTCCGCCAGCTTGATTCGAAAACGCCGGGCCACCCGGAAAATTTCGTGACGCGCGGCATCGAGACCACGACCGGCCCGCTCGGTCAGGGTCTGGCGAACGCGGTCGGCATGGCGCTCGCGGAGCGCATGCTCAACGCCGAATTCGGCAAGGATCTCGTCGATCACTTTACATATGTGTTCGCCTCCGACGGCGACCTCATGGAAGGCATCAGCCAGGAAGCGCTCGCTTTCGCGGGACACTTGAAGCTGAACCGGCTGATCGTGCTGTTCGACGACAACGGTATTTCCATCGACGGCAAGATTTCGCTCTCCGACTCCACCGATCAGGTCGCGCGCTTCAAGGCGTCCGGCTGGAACGGTGTCCGCATCGACGGCCACGACCCGGTTGCAATCGAGAAAGCGATTCTCGACGCACAGAAGTCCGATCGTCCGACGCTGATCGCCTGCAAGACGCATATCGGCTACGGCGCGCCGACCAAGGTCGACACCGCGGGCGCGCACGGCTCGCCGCTCGGCGAAAAAGAAATCGAAGGTGCGCGCAAGAACCTCAACTGGACTTACGGCCCGTTTGAAATTCCGGCGGACATTCTGGAGTCGTGGCGCAAGTTTGGTTCGCGCAGCGCGGATGCACGCGCTTCTTGGAAAAAGCGCGTCGATGAATCCACGAAGAAGGCCGAGTTCGAGCGCCGCCTGCACGGCAAGTTGCCGAACGGTCTCGGCGCCGCCATCGAAGCGCTCAAAGAAAAAGCCGTCGCCGAAAAGCCGGAGATAGCGACCCGCAAGTCTTCCGAGAACACGCTGGAAGCGATCTGCGCAGTTGCACCGGAAATGATCGGCGGCTCGGCCGATCTCACCGGCTCCAACAATACCCGCACCAAGGCGATGAAGGCCGTATCGGCAGACAACTACGCCGGCCACTTCATCAACTGGGGCATTCGCGAGCACGGCATGGCCGCAGCCATGAACGGCATGGCGCTGCATGGCGGCGTCATCCCCTTCTCCGGCACTTTCCTCGTATTCGCCGATTACTGCCGCCCGTCGCTGCGCTTGGCAGCCCTCATGGGCACACGCGTGATCCACGTCATGACGCACGACTCGATCGGCGTCGGCGAAGACGGCCCGACCCATCAGCCGGTCGAGCATCTTGCGGCACTTCGCGCTATCCCGAATTTGTACGTGTTCCGCCCGGCCGATCAGGTCGAGACCGCGGAATGCTGGGACGCGGCTCTGCGCCTCGAAGAATCTCCGAGCGTGCTTGCGCTCACGCGCCAGAATTTGCCCGCGCTTCGCCTGAAGAACGAAAAGGGCAACCTCTGCAAACAGGGCGCTTACGAACTGTCGCCTGCAAGCGGCGAAGCGCTGGTTTCGCTCTTCGCGTCGGGTTCTGAAGTTTCGCTCTGCATCGCCGCGCAGAAAGAGCTCGAAAAGAACGGCGTGCCGACGCGCGTCGTCTCAGTGCCCTGCATGGACCTTTTCTTCGACCAGCCCGAAAGCGTGCGCGACCGCGTGATCGGCACCGCACCCGTGAAGCTCGCCTGCGAAGCCGCGATCCGCATGGGCTGGGACGAAATCATCGGCTCCGACGGCCAGTTCGTCGGCATGACCGGCTTCGGCGCCTCCGCGCCATACAAAGAACTTTATAAGCGCTTTGGGATCACCACTGACGCTATTGTTGAAGCGGCAACGAAGGCGTTGCCCACGCAAGCCGCGGCAAAGAAGTCTGCCGCGCACTGAGCGCATGACCCCGAAAAGTGGGTACCGGTTTTCGGACTAGGTCATGCGCCGGGAAAATTGAGAGGACGAAAATGGCTGTACGGGTTGCTATCAATGGTTTCGGCCGCATTGGCCGGAACGTTCTGCGCGCGATTGCGGAGAACGGACGCAAGGACATTCAGGTTGTCGCGATCAACGATCTCGGTCCAGTCGAGACCAACGCGCATCTTTTCCGCTTTGACAGCGTGCACGGCCGCTTCAACGGCGAAGTGAAAGTGAACGGCGACTCGATCGACGTCGGCATGGGCGCGATCAAGGTCACCGCTGAAAAAGACCCCTCCAAGCTCCCGCACAAGGATCTCGGTGTCGATATTGCGCTCGAATGCACCGGCATCTTCACCGCGAAAGACAAAGCCTCCGCGCATCTGGCCGCTGGCGCGAAGCGCGTTTTGATCTCCGCGCCCGGCGAGAATTCCGATCTCACGGTCGTCTATGGCGTGAACCACGACAAGCTCAAGCCTGAGCACAAGATCGTCTCGAACGCGTCCTGCACCACGAACTGTCTCGCGCCGGTCGCAAAGGTGCTCAACGACGCCATCGGCATCGAAAAAGGCTTCATGACCACGATCCACGCTTACACCGGCGACCAGCCGACGCTCGACACGATGCACAAGGACTTGTATCGCGCGCGCGCCGCCGCACTTTCGATGATCCCGACCTCGACGGGTGCCGCAAAAGCGGTCGGCCTCGTGCTGCCGGAACTGAACGGCAAACTCGACGGCGTCTCGATCCGCGTGCCGACGCCGAACGTCTCGGTCGTCGATTTCAAATTCGTCGCGAAGAAGTCGACGACGAAGGAAGAAATCAACGAAGCTATCAAGCGCGCGGCTTCGCAGCAGCTTAAGGGCATTCTCGGCGTCACCGATCAGCCGAACGTGTCGATGGATTTCAACCACGACCCGCACTCGTCGATCTTCCATCTCGACCAGACCAAGGTCATGGAAGGCACCTTTGTGCGCGTGCTTAGCTGGTACGACAACGAGTGGGGCTTCTCGAACCGCATGGCCGACACCGCCGTTGCGATGGGCAAACTGGGCTGAGCATGGCGATCGATCAGATCATCGGCTATGCCGGCCTCGCCTTCTTCAGCGTGATGCTAGTCATCTCGCTGTACCTCTGGTCCAAGCGGGACTCACAAAAGTGAGTCCCGTTTTTCTTTCTAGCTTCGTGTTTGTGTGATGCCTTCCTTTAAAACTCTCGATCAAGCCGACGTCGCGAACAAGCGCGTTCTCGTTCGCGTCGATCTCAACGTGCCGATGGAAGCTGGCCGCGTCAGCGACATGACGCGGATCGAGCGGATACTCCCCACCATCCGCGAACTCTCTGAGAAGAACGCGAAGGTGATCCTGCTTTCGCATTTCGGCCGCCCGAAGGGCGCCGACAAATCGCAATCGCTGGAGCCGCTCGTGAACGTGCTCGCGACTGCGCTCGGCAAGATGGTGCTGTTCGCCCCCGACTGCATCGGCGCGGACGCGGAGAAAGCGGTTTCGATCTTACAGCCCGGACAAATCCTCGTTCTTGAGAATACGCGCTTTCACAAAGGCGAGGAAAAGAACGAGCCGGATTTCGTGGCCGCGCTCGCTGGTAACGGCGATGTTTACGTGAACGACGCTTTCTCGGCCGCGCACCGCGCGCATGCTTCGACCGAAGGTCTCGCGCACAAGATGCCGGCTTTTGCCGGACGCGCATTGCAGGCCGAACTCGAGGCGCTGGAAACTGCGCTCGAGAAACCGGAACGCCCGGTCATGGCGGTCGCAGGCGGCGCAAAGATTTCAACGAAGCTCGAACTCCTCGGCAATCTGCTTTCGAAGGTGGACAAGCTCGCAATCGGCGGCGCCATGGCGAATACGTTCCTCGCAGCCCAAGGCAAGCCGGTCGGAAAATCGCTGGTCGAAAAAGATCTGCTCGACACCGCGCGCGGCATTCTCGCGAAAGCGAAGTCCAGCAACTGCGAGATAATCCTCCCGACCGACGTTGTCGTCGCTGGAGAATTCAAGGCCCGTGCGCCTTCGAAGGTCGTGGCCACCGACAAGGTCGAAGACACCGACATGATCCTCGACATCGGCCGCGACAGCATCGGCCATGTCATTGCCGCACTCGCCGCGTCAAAGACGCTGGTGTGGAACGGACCCTTCGGCGCTTTCGAGATGGAGCCCTTTGACGTGGGCACCAATGAAGTCGCGGAAGCCGCAGCCGAACTCACCGAGGCGGGCAAGCTGCGCTCGGTCGCGGGCGGCGGCGATACGGTCGCAGCCCTCGAACACGCGGGTGCAGCAAGCCGCTTCACTTACGTTTCCACCGCCGGTGGCGCTTTCCTCGAATGGTTAGAGGGCAAGCCGCTTCCCGGCGTCGAGGCGCTTCGGGTAAAGTAGTTTCAAAGAAATAAGAGATCGCAGGGAGACAACGATGAATCTCGCAGAACTGAATAAAGTCGCAGAAGCGATGGTCGCGCCGGGCAGAGGCATTCTCGCCGCCGACGAATCCACCGGCACCATCAAGAAACGCTTCGACGCGATCGGCGTGGAAAGCACCGAGGACAATCGCCGCGATTATCGCGAGCTGATGTTCCGTGCCGCCGAAGGTATGAAATCGATCTCCGGCGTCATCCTCTATGACGAAACCATCTGGCAGAAGGCGAAGGATGGCACGCCGCTGGTCGATGTGATCAAGAAAGCGGGCGCCCTTCCCGGCATCAAGGTCGATGAAGGCACCAAGCCTCTACCGAACTGCCCCGGCGAACTGATCACGATCGGTCTCGACAAGCTCGCCGATCGCCTGCCGAAATATTACGAACAGGGCGCACGCTTCGCGAAGTGGCGCGCGGTGATCGACATCGCGCCGGGGATTCCGAGCTACACCGCGATTCACACTAACGCGCATGCACTCGCGCGTTACGCGGCACTCTGTCAGGCGTCGCAGATCGTGCCGATCGTCGAGCCGGAAGTGCTGATGGACGGCGATCACGACATCGACCGCTGCTTTGAAGTCACCGAGTTTATGCTGAAAGAAACTTTCCAGCAGCTCTATTATCAGCGCGTTCCGCTCGAAGGCATCGTGCTGAAGCCGAACATGGCAATTTCCGGCAAGAAGTCCTCGAAGCGCGCCGGCGTACAGGAAGTCGCCGAGAAGACCGTGAAGATGCTCAAAGCCTGCGTGCCGGGCGCGGTGCCGGGCATTGCCTTCCTCTCCGGGGGCCAGAGCGACGAAGAGGCGACCGCGCATCTCGACGCCATGAACAAGATCGGCGGGCTGCCATGGAAGCTCACCTTCTCCTATGGCCGCGCGTTACAGGCGGCACCGCAGAAAGCATGGAGCGGTAAGGCCGCGAATGTGACGGCGGCGCAGTCCGCTTTCGCGCATCGCGCGAGAATGAACGGCCTTGCATCTCTGGGGCAGTGGTCCACCGACCAGGAAAAGAAAGCGGCGTAGCTGCTACGAAAATACAATCCCCGGAATGCACCGTAACGTACTCCGTTACGGTGCACTTTTGTTGGGCATTAGATTAAAGTTCCAAAGATTCGGTGAGGCCCACTTTTCGCCTCGCTTATCCGGCAACGGTCGCAAAAGGAGAGAGCGTGACCGAAGCAGCCAAAGGCCGCACACGATTGATCCTCGTGACGCCCGCCGTCGAGGACGCGGTATCTTTCGCGCCGCTGCTTGAGGCGGCTTGCCGCGCCGGCGACGTCGCTGCGGTAATTCTCAATCTCGCCACCGACGACGAAGTGATAGCCCTCTCCGCAATCCGCATCGTGTCCACGCATTTGCAGTCGACCGGCGCAGCCTTGCTGCTTGCCGGTATGCCCGCGCTCGTCGAACCCGCGGGCGCCGACGGCGCGTATTTTAGAAACCTCGATCAACTGCAAACTACGCGCACAAATCTCGCGGCCGGAAGATTGTCCGGTGCAGGCGGACTGCCGTCGCGTCACGATGCAATGGTCGCCTCCGAATCCGGCGTCGACTTCGTGATGTTCGGCGAACCAAACGCGGAAGGAAAACGTCCAGGATTTTCCGCGCTGGTCGAGCGCGTGTCGTGGTGGGCGGAAATCTTTCAGTTGCCCTGTGTCGCCTATGCAGCCTCGATCGACGAAGTGC
>JAKFYO010000117.1 GCA_021730825.1 Hyphomicrobiales bacterium | reverse complement strand
TGCACTGACCGGCGACGGCATCGGCGGCATGTGGGAAAGCGTGCTGGCGCATCGTGACCGCCAGCAAAAAACCGGCCGCCTCGCAAAAAAGCGCCGTGCGCAGGAAATCAAGTGGATGTGGACGCTCGTGGAAGAACATTTCCAGGAACGCATCCACTCCGACGCGAAAATCCGCGCACGGATTCCGGCGCTGGAAAAAGCGGTCGCGGACGGCAAGCTGCCGCCTGCCCTTGCCGCCGACGAACTTGCAAAACTGATCGGTCTTTCCGACTGATGCGCGGCGAGCCGCGTATCCGCATCGCTGTCGCGGGCTTCGGCCCATTCCCTGGAGTGCGGAAAAATCCATCCGCCGAAATTGCACAAGCAGTCGCGCGCAGCCCGCGTTTTCGCGCTGCCGGGTTGGCGTTGGACATGGCGATCCTGCCTACCGCTTACGGCGCTGGGGAAATTGAACTGCGCAAACTGCTCGATAAAAACCCGGATGCCATCGTGCTGTTTGGCGTTGCGGGCGGGGCAAAGCGCATTCGCGTCGAGACGATCGCGCGCAACCGCGTTTCCCTGATCTATCCCGATAACGCCCGCTTCGTTCCGCTCACGCGCAGGCTGTCCGCGAGCGGCGCGGAATTTCTGAAGGTACGCGGGTCAGCTGCGCGGATGCGCGCCGCCATCCTCGCGACCGGCGCTAACGCCGAGCTTTCGACCAATGCGGGTAGCTATCTTTGCAACGCCATCTTCTATCGCGCGCTTCTCGAAACCGCAGATTGGACGCCGCCGCCATTAACTTTCTTTATTCATGTCCCCAAGCCGAAGCGCGGACGGGGCAAAAGACCCCTCGCTTCGCTTATCCGCGCTGGCGAAGCGGCGGTGCGAGCCGCCATCAGCGAGGCGCTGAAAGCCCGTTCTGTCCCGCGCCGGGACGGTTAATCCGGCCCGCTTCTTGAAGCGTAGCTTCGCGGATTCCCACGCGGAGACGCGAAATGACCCTCGACCGCCGCACTTTGCTCGCAGGCCTGACCGCAACAGGTGTGTCTGCACCCACAGCCGTCACCTATGCAGCAATCGCTCCCGGCGGCGGGTTCGGCATGGACGTCACCAAATTCGGTGTGCGTGCGAACGGCATGGATGACCAGAGCCGCGCGCTTCAGGAGGCGATCAATGCGGCAGCAGGCTCCCGTGTGCCGCTGTTCTTTCCTCCCGGTGTTTATCGCGCGGGCGACCTCGTGCTTCCGTCCGGCGCACATCTAGTCGGCGTGCCCGGTGCCTCGCGCCTTATGCTCGGTTTCGGCGCATCGCTGATGGCGAGTTCTCGCGCGGAGCAGATCATGCTCTCCGGCCTCACCTTCGACGGCGGTTCCCGGCCATTGCCGGACAAACGCGGCCTCATCACGATCCGCAACACCCGCGAATTCGTCATGCGCGACTGCCTATTCACGAACGCAGGCGGGACGGCACTCGTGCTCGAAGGTGCCGAAGGAGAAATAGCGAATAACGTATTCACGGGCGCGCTGAAAGCCGCGATCTTTTCGCTGGATGCCGCCGGACTTGCGATCCGCAACAACACGATCCGCAACGCAGGAAACAACGGCATTCTCGTCTGGCGCTCGGAAAAAGGAGACGACGGCACGATCGTCTCCGGCAACCGCATCGAGGACATCGCAGCGCGCGATGGCGGCTCCGGGCAGAACGGCAACGGCGTCAATATCTTCCGTGCCGCCAATGTGATTGTCGCAGACAACCGCATCAAGAACTGCGCTTTCAGCGCAGTGCGCGGCAACGCTGCCTCGAACATGCAGGTGCGTGGAAATTCCGCGACTTCGCTCGGTGAGGTTGCGATCTATTCCGAATTCGACTTCGAGGGTGCCGTGATCGCGAGCAATACGATCGACGGCGCGGCACTCGGCATTTCGGTGACCAATTTCAACCAGGGCGGCCGTCTCGCGGTCGTTCAGGGCAATCTGATCCGTAACCTCGTCACGCGCGGCAAGGCCTTCGTCGACGAGGAAGCGCGCGGCATCGGCATCGGTGTCGAAGCCGACACCATCGTCTCCGGCAACGTGATCGAGAGCGCGCCGGTCGCGGGCATCTGGCTCGGCTGGAAGGAATATCTACGCGATGTCGCCGTCACCGGAAATATCGTGCGCCAGTCGCGCATCGGCATCGCGGTGCAGGTTTCTAAAGGCGCCGGCTCCGCCCTCGTCGCGGACAATCTCATTTCCGGGACGACCATGGGTGCGATCCTCGGCATGGACGGGCTAAAGCGCGTGACCGAAGATCTTTCGCGCAACAAGCCGGAGCAGTACGCCCAGCTCACGATTTCCGGAAACCGCGTTCAGTAACTACGCGAGTTCGGCTTCCTGATCATGCGAGAGATGGCTCAAGAGCCATTTCGCGGTGCGCAGCAGACGCGCATCGCGGCCCATCGGTCCAACCAACTGCACGCCGAGCGGCAAACCATTTTCGCCTTGCAATAGCGGCAGCGAAATCGCGGGTAAGCCGGTCAGTGTCCACAATGAGCAGAATGCCGGATCGCCAGTCGCGCCAATACCAATCGGCGCGACGCCGGTCGTCGCAGGCGTAAGAATCGCATCGTATTGATCGAAGAAGTCGCCAAGCGCGCTTGTGAATTGCCTGGCCTGCGAAATTGCTTCGAGATAGCGCGTTGCGGTAACCTTGCGGCCTTCCGCGATAAAATCCTTCAGGGTCTGGCTCGGCACGTCAGCGCCCCGGCCGACGATCTTGCCGTGATGATGGGCCATGTCCGCGGTCATGATCGTGCGAAGGTCGTCCCAGGCGTGACCGTAGATCGGCTCGTGCAGTTCTACGCGCTGCACGATTTCGCCGAGCGATTCCGCCAGTTCCTCGAACGCCTCGGCGGTGGTCTTGTCCGCCTTGTTCCAGGCCGGCGTGCGAACATAAGCCAGGCGCGGTGTCAGCGGCGGCTTTTCCTTCACGCCCGAGAGGAAATTCGGCACGGCATAAGGTTTCGTATCGGGATCGCCTTCGTCATAGCCGGCCATGACGTCCAGGATGAGCGCGATGTCGTCGAGCGAGCGCGCAAACGGGCCAACATGATCGAGCGTGCGCGAATGAGAAAGTACGCCACTGCGCGAAACAAGCCCGTGGCTCGGCTTCATGCCGAACACGCCGCAATAGGCCGCAGGACGAATAATCGAGCCGTTGGTTTGGGTGCCGATTGCAAGCGGTAGCATCCCTGCTGCAACGGAAGCAGCAGAGCCCGAGGATGAGCCGCCCGGCGTGCGCTCGAGATCGTGCGGGTTCTTGGTCTTGCCTGGATGATAGAACGCAAATTCGGTGGTGACGGTCTTGCCGAAGACCACCGCGCCGGCCTGACGCAATTTCGAAACCGCTGTCGCATCGCGAAACGGGCGCCGCCCCTCGAACAGTTTCGAGCCGTTCTCGGTCGGATAGTCCGAAGTGTCGATGCAGTCTTTGATTCCTACAGGTACGCCATGGAGCGGTCCGACGGCATTGCCGTTTGCGCGATAGGCATCGCGCTCTTTAGCCTGCGCGAGCGCATGCTCCGGATCGAAATGCTGGAAAGCGCCGACCTTGTCCTCGATCTTGCCGACCTGCGCGATCAAAGCGCGCGTGTACTCTTCGGATGAAATATCGCCGCGGGCGATCTTGCCCGCAGCTTCGGTAGCAGTCAGTTCGACGAATTCTTCGCTCACGGCATTGGTGTCCGGATTATTGACCCGGACACCCTACCATAATCAGAGCCAAAGCTTTAGCGCGCCCGATAACAGGAGCGTGAAAGAGAGCGCTACGCCGGCGGTAAAGAATAGTGCGATATAGGGCTCTAATTCAGTTCCAACCCAACGATGCATCTTGCCGCCAGCAGGCAACGCCCGCCAGAACAACCCCACCGTCACGGCGAATGCCACAATGCCCGCACTGAAGAGAAGGGTCGCGTCGATCGACTCCGCGAACCCGGCAACGGTCGTCTTGCTGCCGGGATATAGGTAGTTCGGCATTGCAAGCCCGATCTGCGGGAACGCGTAAAGCATCACCATCGAGACGATCACGACGAGCATATAAGGCAGCACGCCGCGGAAAATGTCGTTGATGTTAACCCAGCTTGGGGCCACGCCCTTCAGGTAGAATGGCGCCATCGCGACCGGCGGCGACAGGAACGAGGTCTGGATGTTCAATGCGACGAGCAACCCGAAGAACAGCGGATCGATTTCGAACGTCTTCAGTAGCGGCAGGAAGATCGGCATGAAGATGACGATGATTTCCGTCCATTCAAGCGGCCAGCCCAGCACGAAGATGATGACCTGCGCCAGGATCATGAAGCCGGTCTGGTTCAGGTTCATCCAGAGCACGAACTTCTCGATCGGGCCGTGACCGCCGAGATAGGCAAAAATTGCGGAGAAGATGAACGAGCCAATGAAGAGCCAGCACACCATCGCGGTGGTGCGTGCCGTGAGGTAAATCGATTCGCTGAGCGCGGTGAACCCGAACCGGTTGAAAGGGATCAGCGGAACCACCGCGACGATCGTAACCAGAAGGAAGGTGATCGCGAACGTGCGAAAAGGAATGAACAAGAACATTCCGACAAGAAGAGCGCCCACAGCAATACCGTAGACCGTCACGAGCCAACGCTTCCAAGCCACGTCGTAGTTCGCCCCATAAAGCAGCGCGAGGATGAGCGCACCGAGCGAACCCATGGCAGCCGCTTCGCTTGGCGTCGCGATACCGAACACGATCGTTCCCAACGCCGACGCAATCAGCGCGAAGAGCGGCAGAAAAGAACTTATCAGCGTGTAATAGACGCCCGGCAAACGCCAAGCGTAGTAAGCGTTGCCAAGACCGAAGATCACAAAAATCCCTACCCACGTCGCACCGAGGTCGTGAAACCAAATCAGAGCGCCGATGAACGCGGCATAGAGAAGCGAAGGAAGCGGCGAGCGGAAAAACTTTATAACGCCTGGAGAAAGTTCCTTGTCGATGTCCGACGGATTTTCGGTGAGCTTCGGAGCCAATTTTGGGTTGAGAAGCGCAAACATGACCGTCAACAGCATGTACAGGCCGGCAAGCATGATGCCCGGGAAGAATGCGCCGGCATAAAGCTTGACGACCGAAACGCCCGCGGTCGCACCGTAGAGAATGAGCATGACGCTCGGCGGAATCAAAATGCCGAGACACCCGCCCGCGCAAACGACAGCGGCGGAAATTTTAACGTCATAGCCCGCGCGCAACATCGCCGGGAATGCGAGCAGTCCCATCAAGGTCACGACGGCACCGACGATGCCGGTCGCTGTCGCGAAGATGGCGCAGGTTGCAAGGGTTGCAAGCGCGAGCGAAGCCGGAACCGGTCCGGCGGCGAGCTGCAGCGAGCGGAACAGGCGATCGAGTACGTTCGCGCGTTCGATCACGTACCCCATGAAAACGAAGAGCGGGATCGAGATCAGCACGTCGTTCGTCATCACCGAATAAGTGCGCTGCACGACCAGCGAAAAGACGAGATCGCCCATCGCGAAGTAGCCGAAGAAAACGCCGAGCGCCATCAACGTGAAGGCGATCGGGAACCCAAGCATGATGAAGGCTACGAACAGGACGAGCATAATCACGCCGAGTTCGGGATTTCCGATGCCCATTGAAGCCAAGTACGCGGACATCAGACAGCTCCCTTACGTGCGCCAAGCTCTTCGAGGTCTTTAATCGTTTGATACTCGCCCTGCTCAGCCTTCTGCAGCATCTGCTGGTCGAGTTCCTGCACGTCGTGCAGACGCTGCGGCCATTGCCCATCGCGGTACGCGATAATGCAGCGCATGAATTCGACGATGCCTTGAAGGAGCATCAAAGCACCGGTGACCGGAATAAGAGTTTTGAAGTGATAGACCGGCGGGCCGCTCGGGCTCGCGGACGAGCGCTCGCTCATGAGCCAGGAAAGTTCGGCAAATCCGAAACCCGAATAGATCAGCGCGAGAATTCCGGGAAAGAAGAAGAGGACGTATAGCGCCAAATCCATTCCCGCCTGACGGCGAACCGGCCAGGCGCGGTAGAGAAAGTCGCCGCGAACGTGGCTATTGCGCGAAAGCGCATAAGCGCCAGCTAGCATGAAGAGCGCGCCATAGAGCATGTAGCTCGCATCAAACGCCCATGTCGTCGGTGCACTGAACACGTAGCGCATGAAAACTTCGTAGCAGGTGACGAAGGTGAGAACGAGAATGCACCAACCTGCCGCCTTGCCGACGAATGTGCTGATCTGATCGACGATACGCAGACCCAACTGGTGCGATTCATCGGTCTGTAATGTCGCGGCAACTCCGCCGGCCAAGCAGAAAGAGAACGCCATCACGGTATGCCACTTCAAACCGAAGATCGGCAGCATCGCGAGCGCAGCGCCAATCATCAGCACCGCGCCGATCGACGGCCGCTTCGCGGATATCAAGCCGCCGATAATTGCCAGCACTGGCACGAGCGTGCCGGTGACATGAAAGAATGCCTTGAAGGAGGAGAAAGCTGCAGCGTAATCCGCGCCATAGAAGGTGAAACCGGCCCACAAGCCGAAAGCACCTCCAAGGACCCCAAGAATCATTGGCCAAGTTTTCATTGCAGCCTCTCCTCAACTCATCCGTATCACTACGGATGTGACTGTCTTAACAGCTTGCATCAGCGTTGCGTGAGCAAAATTGTTATGCGGTTTTTATGTTGCACGCGCGCATAGAAGAACCCGCGCGGATTTGGTCCGCGCGGGTTCCTTTTTTCATCCGGCGACTAGCCGATGAGTGACTTGTGGCCTGCGGCGAGCGCAGACGAGTCGAGATTGTTGGTGCTGGTGTACGCAAACACGCGCTTGTTCCAGGCCTTCTGCGACTCGATGACCTTGTTGAAGAAGGGTTCTTTGCCCTGCTCCACGATCACCTTCTGCCAGGCAACAATCTGCGCATCGAGAACCGACTGCGGCGTCTTCACGACGTTCACGCCACGCTTCTTGATCTCTAAGAGATCCTTCGAGTAGCGGTCATACGCCTTGCAGATCTGCTCCGACGAAGAAGCGTGCGAAGCGAAGCGAAGCATATCCTGAAGCTCCTTCGGCAACGCGTCGACCTTCGCCTTATTGAAGATCACTTCGAAGGCTTCCATTTGCTGGTGATGGCTGCCGAGCATGTAGAACTTCGAAACGTCCGGGAATCCAAGCAGGAGATCGGACGACGGGTTGTTGAATTCGGCTGCGTCGAGCAGGCCGCGATCCAGACCCGGAACGATGTCGCCGCCCGCCATGATGGTGACGGCGGTGCCCATTTCCTTGAACATTTCGGCCGAGAGACCGATCGTGCGGTACTTCAGGCCCTTGAACTCGTCGGCAGTCTTCACTTCCTTCTTGAACCAACCGAGCGGCTGGGTCGGCATCGGGAAGTAGAGATAGCCGGTGAGGTTCAGCTTCAGAATGCCGTTGACGAGCTCTTTGTAGAGCGCTTCGCCGCCGCCGTTGTAGAACCAGCCGAGGAAGCTCGCAGCGTCCCAGCCGAATGACGGCGGAGTGCCGAACAGCGAATAAGCCTTGTGCTTGCCGTACCAGTAACCGGAAACGCCGTGGCCGGCATCGAGAACGCCGGAGTGAACGGCATCAGCCATCTGGAACGCAGGGACAACCGCGCCTGCTGCGAGAACGTCGAGCTTCAGACGGCCGCCCGAGAGCGAGTTGACTACGTTCGCGTAGTCGACGGCGAATTCATGGAAGATGTCCTTCGACGGCCAGGTCGATTGATACTTCCAGGTCTGGGTCTGCGCGCGCGAAATCTGCGGCATCGCGATCGTCGCGACCGCAGCAGCGCCGGTGAGACCGGCAGTCTTCAAGAACTTCCGGCGGCCAGCTACAGGCGCGCCCGAACCATTTTTAGTCGGCATAGAGTTAGTCCTCCCTGAGATCGGCCGGTCGTTGCGAACAGCCGAGGCGCGGTCTACGCCGCGTTCATTAGAAGCGCTGATTGGCGCCCAAACGATTTTGCAAAACCCGCACGGCGGTCGCAAGCACTGATTTATCTTGCGGCGCAGCATTTACTGCGCTGCCCACATGGATTTTGCGCTCTGCAAGGAATGCGAGGTGCATCCGTTGTGATTAGCGCGGCGAATTGTCTGTTAGTTGTGCAGTTTCACACCGCGCGGCAATTCAGTCTGCGAGGAAATTGCGGAATTGCAGCGCGACGTTGCAATGAAATAAAGCCGCCGCGCGCCTGATCAATACTCGAAAAAGACGGTTTCGCCCTCGCCCTGCAAGACGATGTTCATCCTGTAGGCCGCGGAATTAGTTTTACGTGCAATCAATGTTCCGCGACGCGCTTGAGGAATCAGACCCAGCACGGGGTCGTTCGCATTGTGCGCTTCGTCCTCAAAGTAGATTCGCGTCAAAAGCTGTTTAAGCATCCCGCGGCCAAATACGAAGGTCACGAGATGCGGCGCCTGCAACGAATTGCCCTGACCGGGAACCGCACCGGGCTTCACGGTCTGAAAACGAAAGATACCTTCCTTGTCGGTCGCGCAACGGCCGAAGCCATGAAAGCCTTCGTCGATGGGCTTGTCCTGCATGTCTTCTGGATGATCGTATTTACCCGCGGCGTTTGCCTGCCAGATCTCGATCATGACATCCGGAACGGCCTCACCCGCACCGTCGGTTACCTTACCTTCGACGACGATGCGCTGACCCTGCGCGTCGCCGACAACCAGATTGCTGTCGCCTTCATACGGCAGGCCGAAATGAAAAAATGGCCCGACCGTCTGCGACGGTGTCTGGCCTAAGCGCGTCTTGCTCACTGATCAATGCTCCATCGGCGTGGCATCGCGGCCACGCAACACGATGTCGAACTTATAGCCGAGCGCCCACTCGGGAACAGTGGTGTCCATATCGAAGCGGCTCACCATGCGGTCGCGCGCTTTCACATCCGGAATGCCCTGATAGATCGGATCGAACGCAAACAACGGATCGCCGGGGAAATACATCTGCGTGACCAGACGATTGATGAAGCTCGGACCGAATAGCGAGAAATGGATATGCGCCGGGCGCCAGGCGTTCGGGTGATTGCGCCACGGATAGGCGCCGGGCTTGATGGTCGTGAATTTATAATTGCCTTCTGCGTCGGTGACGGCGCGGCCGGCACCCGAAAAATTCGGATCGAGCGGTGCGGGATGCTGATCGCGGGCGTGGATGTAACGGCCTGCGGCATTGCACTGCCAGACTTCTACGAGTGCGTTTGGAACCGGACGGCCATTTTCATCGAGTAGCCTGCCGCTCACGATGATGCGCTCGCCGAGCGGTTCGCCGGCGTGCTGCTTCGTAAGATCCGCGTCGATCGGAAGGACCTTGCCGTGCCCATAGACCGGGCCAGTTACTTCCGAGAGCGTGTGCGGAAGAATGACGAGCGGCTGCTTCGGCGCACGAAGCACGGTCGAATTATACGGCGGGTAGAGCGAAGGCGGCTGCGCGCTCTTCTCTTCGCGGTTATAAGGAATGACGTCGGCCATGTTCCCTCCGTGCAACCAAAGCGGCGCGACTTTATCTGTCTTTATTCCAGATTATGCCGGGGCCGGGAAAGGCCCCATACCCGTTTGTGGGATCAGCTTGAAAGATTGGCCGCTAAAGCCGCCTCATTCAGGCTCGCGTAGATGTCGCCCGAGTTCGCTTCCATCGGAAGACCTTCGATCCAGCGGCAAACTTCATCCGCGGAAAGCGGCTGCGGATGGGCAAGTTCCTGGCTTTCGCCAAGGGCCGCGTTGAAGCGATACGGCGCCATAGCCGCCAGACGTCTGATCGC
The DNA here is from genome assembly GCA_021730825.1 of Hyphomicrobiales bacterium. Classification (GTDB taxonomy): domain Bacteria; phylum Pseudomonadota; class Alphaproteobacteria; order Rhizobiales; family Xanthobacteraceae. The sequence continues at coordinate 5,033 of JAKFYO010000117.1, read as the reverse complement.
CTGCAAGGCGACGCTGCGCTGGATCGTGGTGAACTCGATCGAGAGCGCGGGAAGCGGCTGCGACAGACCCGACAGAACTTCGTCCTCAAATCCCTCGACGTCGATCTTCACAAAGGCCGGCTTGCCAAAGCGCGCGATCAGCAAATCCAGCGTGGTCATTGGAACCTTGATCTTGTCGTCCCAGCGCTGCCCTTCCCAACCGGGTGCGGCGTCCGCAGACTTAATGAAGTCGTCGGAGGCGGTCGCGACTGTCGGGTTGCGGGTATTCAATTTCAATTCGATTTCGCCTTCGCACCCGCCGACCGCGGCGCGCACCAGTTCGAATTTCGGATTGCGTCCGTAAAAGAGCTTCAGCACGGAGCCGAGCGCAGGCTGTGGCTCAAGTGCCACGACCTTCGCACCGAGACGAAGAAAAGATCCGGTGCGGTCGCCGACATGCGAGCCGATGTCGAAAGCGATATCCCCGGCTTTAAGAAAGCGCGCATGCATCGCGTCCAGCTTTTTACCGTGGTCGCGGTCGCCGTAATAAATACGGAGCGAGCGAAGAATCGCCCGCCCAGTAGTCAGCCAAGCCATCATGTTCAGGCAGCCGTCGCCTGCACGGCGCGGATTTCTTCCGGCATGTCGAACTCTTCCGGCATCGCGCAGAACTTGTTGCGTTCAGCCCAAGCACCCAGCCGCGTGTCTGAAGTGTAGACCGCGAACGGAATCACCACGATCAGACCGAATACGAGGGGTACGAACCAGATCGCGGACTTCGGCGAGACAATCAGCACGAAGAGCAACAGCCCGAGCCCTAGCAAAGTGTGCGGAAGGAAAGTCTTCGCCGCCGCTTTCCACGGCACGCGATAGCCGTCGCGCTGCTGGCCGTCCCACTTCGTCTTGCGGCCGAAGAGCGCAGCAACCATGAAATAGCTCGCGGCAAACATCTGCAACGGAGCATGGACGAAGGTGAAGGCCATGTCGATTGCACCGCCGAGGAACAGACGCGCAGTGCCGCCGTAGCGGGCCGCCGAGCGCCAAAGCGCGTCGAGCACACCGAAGATGCGTGGCGCGATGAAGAGGAAGATAAAGAGCGCGTAGAAGCCGAATGCCGACCAGACCGGGAAGGTCGCGGCCGACGAAGCGGGCGTGAACGCGAGCAAGAGTGCCGCAAGGATTGCAAACAGGACGACTGCGCCTTGCCCAATGAACATCTGGATCGCCATGATCAACTGCACCCAGCTCACCGGCTGAAGTCCGGGCATGTCGAGCAGCTTGGTGTATTGCAGGTTGCCGTTTGCCCAGCGCACGTCGCGCGCTTCGAAATCGAGCAGCGTCGGCGGCGTTTCTTCATACGAACCCATTTCTTCCGGAATCACGCGCACTTCAAATCCGGCGCGGCGCATCATCATCGCTTCGATGTGATCGTGCGAAAGGATGTGCCCGCCGAAAGGCGGCTTGCCGGGAAGCAGCGGCAACTTGCAGTAATCGTAAAACGGCTGAATCCGGATCGTGGTGTTGTGACCCCAGAACAAGCCGCAGTCCGCGTGCCACCACGCATAGCCCGAAATATACGCACGCAAGCCGTGACGCATGCCGAACTGATAGACGCGCGCGAAAAAGCTGCTCGACGGCATGCCGACGATCAGACTCTGCAAAATGCCAAGGCGCGGATTAGCCTGATGGATGCGCACCATCTTCACGATGGTTTCGCCGGTCATGATCGAATCCGCATCGAGCGGAACCATGAGTTCGTAATTCTTGCCCCAGCGTTCGCAGAAGTCGCGGATGTTGCCGGCCTTGTAGCCGACATTGCTTTCACGCTGACGATAGTAAAGTTTCGAGTTGCCGGGAAATTCTTTATTCCATGCTTCCGCCGCTGCCTTTTCGAGCGCGGCGACATCCTCGCGGTTGGTGTCGGAGAGCACGAAGAAGTCGAAATGATCGGTCTGACCGGTCTTATCCAAGCTCTTCTTGATGACGCGCAGGCGCGCAAAAGCGCGGGCCGGATCTTCGTTACGGACCGTCATCGTGATTGCAGAGCGAACGGTGATCGGATCGTTCTCGTGCGCCTTCAAAACGACCGGCGTGATCTTCTCTACCGGGTTCTTCACGAGGTTCATGAAGAAGAAGCCGATGAAGGAATTCCAGAAACCGATCGCAATCCAGGGAACGTAGGTCAGGAAGCAGACGACCAGCAGCGCGTCGAGAACACCGAAGCCATCATGGGCAAGGATGTGGATCAGCCAGGCCGCCAGGCCTAGCATTGTCGAGGTTGCGAGCACGCCAAAAATGACCCGGCGGCGCCAGATCAGCCTTACCGACTGGGTGCCGGTAGGCGTCATTTCGTCAGCCTGAATGGAGGTCACATTGGTAGCGACACCGATGGCCGTTTTGGCCTCAGCGGAAGTGGATTCTATTGACATGTTTGGTAGAGCCGTCCCCTGCTTGCGCGTTAGCGCCTTCTCGCCGACAACCGGTACAAATCCGTGGCGAAAACTCGCTAATTCCTAGCGCGTTCCGAAATATTTGCTAAGGCCCTTCCCGTGAGCTCGACCGTTAAACCTAAGAACAATAACGCCCAGGCGCTCTGGTACGTGGCGCCGGGCAAAGCCGAGTTACGTCCTGCAACAATCGGTGATCTGGGACCGAACGGCGTGCTCGTCCGCACGCTTTATTCCGGCTTAAGCCGCGGGACGGAGCGGCTGATCTTCGAAGGCAAGGTGCCCGAGATGGAATGGAGCCGGATGAAGGCTCCGGCCCAGGAAGGCGAATTCCCATTCCCCGTTAAGTATGGCTATTCCGCAGTAGGCATTGTCGAGGAAGGTCCGGCTGACCTGAAGGGCAAGCACGTCTTCGTCCTTTACCCGCACCAGGACCTTTTCGTCGTTCAGCGTGAACGGGCATTCATTATTCCGGACAACGTGCCGCCGAGCCGGGCGACGCTTGCAGCCAATATGGAGACGGCACTCAACATCCTCTGGGATGGAGCCGCGCAGCCGGCTGACCGGATCGTTATCGTCGGCGGCGGCATTGTCGGCATGCTGGTCGCGGCTCTTGCGAGCCGCCTGCCGGGCGCCGACGTCACCCTTGTCGATATCGAAGCGTCGCGCGCGAAAATCGCCGGAAAGCTGGGCGTCAAATTCTCGCTTCCCGATCAGGCGCCGGCCGACGCCGACCTCGTCATTCACACCACCGCTTCGGCCGCCGGACTTTCGCTGGCGCTTCAACTTGCGGGTGTCGAAGGCACGATCGTCGAGGCGAGCTGGTTCGGAAGCAGCATGGTAAACGTACCGCTCGGCGACTCCTTCCATTCCCGGCGTCTGCGCCTGATCTCGAGCCAGGTCGGCAATGTCTGCGCGAGCCGCGCAAAACGCTGGACTACCCGGCGGCGGCTAGAAGCCGCGATCGGCATGCTTGCCGACGAAAGACTCGATGCATTGATCGGCGAGGAAGTGCCTTTTGCCGAACTTCCGCAGCAATTGTCGCGCTTGTTGTCGCCGAAAGCGCCCAGCCTCGGTGCGCTCGTCCGCTACTGATTTTCTTTTAGGGAAAGCCTTGCCATGTACGGCCTCGAAGTCCGCGACCACATCATGATCGCCCACTCTTTTAAGGGCGAGTTCTTCGGCCCCGCGCAGCGCGTCCATGGCGCAACTTTCGTCTGCGATGTCGCCTTCTTCCGCGAGAAACTTGGGCCGAACGAAGTCGTGATCGATATCGGCGCGGCATCCGACGCCCTGAAAGCGACGCTAGCGCACATCAACTATCGCAACCTCGATGAAGTGCCGGAGTTCAAGGGCAAGCAGACCACGACCGAGTTTCTCGCGCGCTATGTCTTCGATCAGATGAAGGCCGCGCTGAAAGCAGGCAAGCTCGGCGCGGATAGCGATGGCATCTCCAAGATCAAAGTGACCATGCACGAGTCGCATGTTGCGCGCGGCTGGTACGAGGCGGCGGTCTAAACTTCATGCGTGAAGTTGTCTTCGCCATTCCGGGCGATCTCGATACACCGACCGGAGGCTATCGCTACGACAAGCGGGTGATCGAGGAATTGCCCGCGTTCGGCTGGCGCGTGAAGCATTTGCCGCTGTCCGGCGAATTTCCCTCTCCTTCCGAAAAAGCGCTCGGCGAGACCGCGAAGATTCTTTCCGGCATTTCTCCCGATGCTTTGGTGATGATCGACGGGCTCGCGCTCGGCGCGATTCCGCTTTCGACATTGAACTCACTGAAGGCGCGGCTGGTCGCGCTCTGTCATCACCCGCTAGCATTCGAGACCGGGCTCACGACCGACCGCATCGACTATCTGCATCGCACCGAGCGCGAAGCGCTGTCGCGCTCGATCTCGACGATTGCCACGAGCCGCTCCACGGCGGAGTTGCTTGCGCGCGAATTCAATGTCGCACCGGACGATCTCACGGTCGCAGAACCCGGCACCGAGCCTTCAGTCCGCGCAAAGGGCAATGCTTCGCCGATGCGGATTCTTTCCGTTGGCGCGATCACGCGACGCAAAGGACATGACACGCTCGCGAAAGCGCTTTCGAAAATCCGCGACCTCGAATGGGAATGGCGAATTGCAGGAAGCACCGACCGCGACCCGATTGCAATGCAGACGCTCGAGCGCGAAATCGCGGACGGCAAAATTGCAGAACGGACTGCGCTGCTCGGGCCGCTCGACGATGCCGGTCTTGAAAAAGAATACTCCAACGCGTCCCTCTTCGTGCTGCCATCGCATTTCGAGGGCTATGGCATGGCGTTCACCGAAGCACTGGCGCGCGGGCTCCCGGTCGTGGCCGGTTCCGGCGGTGCGTTAGTCGAAACCGTGCCGAAAGATGCCGGTGTATTCGTCACGCCCGGAAATTTCGGAGAACTTGCGTTGACGTTGCGGAGGCTTCTCACCTCGCCTGCGGAAATCGCAAAGCGCGCAGACGCCGCGTGGGACTACGCAAAGAAACTTCCGCGCTGGAGCGATACGGCCAAGCGCGTTGCCGATGCGCTCGAGCGCGCAAGCGCGAAGGCTCTCGCATGAGTTTCTCCGCCGAATGGCTTCGCTT
>JAKFYO010000142.1 GCA_021730825.1 Hyphomicrobiales bacterium | reverse complement strand
GCCGGTCTCGGGCAGAAGCTCGCGCAGGAGTTCCTGTGCCTGCGCGCGGTGCTCGGATTTTTTCGATTCCACCAGCGTGATTGCACGGGCGAGTGCCGCGCGGTCGGTTGCCTGCACCTTGCGGGCTAATTCGGCGATGTCGGGAGAGATTCGGGGCGTCTTGGCCATGGCCTCTGCTTATAGCAGATCGTCGAAATTTGGGAGTTTCGGTTCGGGCGAAAGCACCAGCGCCTTTTTCTCGTAGCGGAAATCCGCGCCCATGGGCCAGATATTGTTGGGGAAAGCCTTGATCAGCTCTTCAATATAGAAGTCGAACATCGGCTCGCGGCAGATCATGTATTTTGTCTGCGCCGCGATGTCCTCGCGGTCGATGATGCAGAACACGCGTAGCGAGGGCTCTCTTTTCAAAAACTCATGCACGATGATCGGAAGTGTCGGATAGCCGGCGTGCAGCATATCGTCGAGGCAGATCACGCCGCGCTCGTCCAATACCTGGGTTGCAAGCTTTAGATCGTTCGATAGATGCTCCGGCGTGTGCTCGCCATCAACGTGAAAGAAGCGGATTTTCTTGCCCGGCGCCAGCGAGAGAATGTCATTTGCGGCGAGTTTCATGCTGTCGGCGGCGACAATGATCGAGCGGTCGGTGACGCCGTACTTGACTATATTCTCTTCGAGCTTTGTCTTTACCTTCGGACTCGGCCACGAAAAAGTATCGTAACCGATTGCGCGTTCGTCGCCCGTAAGCGCGTGCGAGAGCGCGATAAAGTATCGGCCCGCAAAGGTGCCGATCTCAGCAAAATGACCGGAGATGCCGCGCTTCGACTGGATGAGCATCGTCGCAACACCGACGCTAGCCGCGAAACGTGACGACATACCGTGCACCGAGAAGTAATCCTTCTCGATGTATTCGTCGGCGGCTTCAACGCCTGATTTCGGGATTGCGCGCAGTGATTTATTCCGCAGCGGCGCGGTCGTGACCGAGCTTCTTGGATAGCGAACGCAGCAAGTCTTCCGCCGCTTCCGCGATCACAGTGCCGGGCGGGAAGATTGCTTCCGCACCACCGGCTTTCACTTCGGCATAGTCCTGCGGAGGGATGACACCGCCGACGACGATCATGATGTCTTCGCGGCCTTCTTTTTTCAGCGCCGCTTTCATCTCGGGAACCAGCGTGAGGTGGCCCGCAGCCAACGAAGAAATGCCAACGATGTGCACGTCGTTTTCGACTGCCTGGCGGGCTGCCTCCGCAGGCGTTGCGAATAGTGGCCCGATATCGACGTCGAAGCCGAGATCGGCAAAGGCGGACGCGATCACCTTCTGCCCGCGGTCGTGGCCGTCTTGGCCGACCTTCGCGACCAGAATACGCGGGCGGCGGCCTTCGTCGGCTTCGAATTTTTCGACGAGCTTCTGCACGCGGTCTACTGCGTCGGACATATTCCCGACCTCCCGCTTGTAAACGCCGGTGATCGCGCGAATTTCCGCACGATGACGGCCATAGACTTTTTCCAGTGCCGACGAGATTTCGCCGACGGTCGCTTTGGCGCGCGCGGCATCGACACCGAGTGCAAGCAGATTGCCTGCACCGGTTTCGGCTGCCTTGGTGAGCGCGTCCAGCTTTTGCGCAAGTACCGTTTCATCGCGTTCGCCGCGAAGTTGGTTGAGCTTTTCGATCTGGCGCTTGCGCACCGCCGAGTTATCGACTTTCAGGACCTCGATCTCGGCTTCGCTTTCGGGCTTGTATTTATTGACGCCGATCACGGCCTGCATGCCGGCGTCGATGCGCGCCTGCGTTTTCGCAGCGGCCTCTTCGATGCGCAGCTTCGGAATGCCGGCTTCGATCGCCTTTGCCATGCCGCCGAGCGCTTCGACTTCCTGAATGTGATCCCATGCCTTTTTCGCAAGCTCGTAGGTGAGCTTCTCGACGTAATAAGAGCCGCCCCACGGATCGGCGATGCGCGTGGTACCACTTTCCTGTTGCAGGAAAAGCTGCGTGTTGCGCGCGATGCGCGCCGAGAAATCGGTCGGCAGCGCGAGCGCCTCGTCGAGCGCATTGGTGTGGAGCGACTGCGTGTGGCCTTGCGTTGCAGCCATCGCCTCGATCGCGGTGCGAGTTACGTTGTTGTAAACGTCCTGTGCCGTCAGCGACCATCCGGAAGTCTGACAATGCGTGCGCAGCGAAAGCGAGCGCAAATCCTTCGGGTTGAACTCCTTCATCAGCTTCGCCCACAGCAGGCGAGCTGCGCGCATCTTCGCGATCTCCATGAAGAAGTTCATGCCGATCGCCCAGAAGAAGGAGAGGCGGGGCGCGAAGCGGTCGATGTCGAGACCGGCGGCAACACCCGCGCGCGCATACTCCACGCCGTCGGCGAGCGTATAGGCAAGCTCGAGATCCTGCGTCGCTCCGGCTTCCTGCATGTGATAGCCGGAGATGGATATCGAGTTGAACTTCGGCATGTTCTGCGAGGTGTAACCGAAGATGTCCGAGATGATCCGCATCGAGGGCCGCGGCGGATAGATATATGTGTTGCGGACCATGAACTCTTTCAGAATATCGTTCTGAATAGTTCCGGAAAGTTTCGCAGCCGGCACGCCCTGTTCTTCACCGGCTACGATGAAGAGCGAAAGCACGGGCAGCACCGCGCCGTTCATCGTCATCGAGACGCTCATCTGGTCGAGCGGAATGCCGGAGAACAGCGTGCGCATGTCGAGGATCGAGTCGATCGCGACACCGGCCATGCCGACATCGCCCGTTACGCGGGGATGATCCGAGTCGTAGCCGCGATGCGTCGCAAGATCGAATGCGATGGAGAGGCCCTTCTGACCCGCAGCGAGATTGCGCCGGTAAAAAGCGTTGGAGTCTTCCGCGGTGGAGAAGCCGGCATACTGCCGGATCGTCCACGGCTGCGTGACATACATCGCGGGATAAGGACCGCGCAGGTAAGGCGCAATACCGGGATATGTGTTCAGGAAATCGATGCCTGCGAGATCATGCTCGGAATAGGCCGGCTTTACCGGGATGCCTTCTGGCGTCAGCCACGGTTCAGCGGCGCTGGCAGGCGCTTCCACCGCGCTCTCGCGAAATTGAACCTTGGAGAAGTCCGGCAACCTGCTCATCGTCATATTTATACCTAGGCAGCCGGGATAATCACGCACTGCAATAACGCTTTATATTTCATATAGTTACGTGCACAAGCCCGAACCTGACACACCCAAAAGAAGCGCCGCGGCAGCATGGGCACCGCTTTCGCGATTCATCGAAACCGAAGCCGTGATCGGCCGCTGGGCGATGAGCGGCGGGCGTCTGCGCGCATGGAGCTATGAGTTTGTCCGCTTTGGCATCAAGCAGGCATGGGCCTGCCTGTTCGGCGGGTTGATGGTCGCGCTCATCATCGCGACCACGCTTTGGTATCCGCGCAACGCACCGCTCGCGCGTTACGATTTTCTTTTTCTTGCGGCACTCGCAATCCAGATCGGCATGCTCGCGTTCAAGCTTGAAACCTTGAAGGAAGCGAAAGTCATTTTTATTTTCCATGTCGTCGGTACCATCATGGAAGTGTTCAAGACCGGCGTCGGCTCGTGGGTTTATCCGGAGGAGAGCTTCTTTCGGATCGGTGGCGTGCCGCTCTTCTCCGGCTTCATGTATGCGAGCATCGGCAGCTATATCGCGCGCGTCTGGCACCTGTTCGATTTCAAATTCACGCGCCATCCGCCGCTATGGACGGTGTATTTGCTCGCTGCCGCGATCTATCTGAATTTCTACGCGCATCATTATATCTATGATTTCCGCTATTTTCTCTTTGCGTTCGCGATCCTGCTCTTCGGCCGCACCATGATCTATTACAAGGTCTGGCATCATCACCGCCCGATGCCGCTTTTGCTTGCCGCGTTCCTGACCGCACTCTTCGTCTGGATCGCGGAGAACGTCGGCACGATCACCAAGACCTGGCTCTATCCGCATCAGTTGACGGGATGGCAGGCGGTGTCGGTCGCGAAATTCGGGTCGTGGTTCTTGTTACTGTTTTTAAGTTACGCGCTGGTTGCGTTCGTCAACCAGCCCAGGAACGAGAAACGCTAGAGCGCTTTCTGCGCGCCCTTCAGCGCCGCGATCACATCGCAACCCGCGTAAATATAGCCGCCGATACCGGCGCTCTTATCCGCTTCTTCTTTTTCGCCTGCGCGCCCTGCGAGCCAAATCGAAGCTCCTGCGTCCTTGAGCGCCTTTGCGACGTTCACGGCTTGCGCTGCATAAATCTCGTCCGACGAACAGATGCAGGCGAGCTTCGCGCCGGAGGCTTTGAAAGCTTTCGCGGCGTCTTCAGGTAAGGCGAGAGCTTCGCTCGGAACGGCGACAATTCCGCCCGCTTCGAAGAAGTTTCGCGCAAACGTCGTGCGCGCGGTGAAGTCCGCCGCCTTGCCGAGATTAGCGAGAAAAACCTTCGGCCGCTCCTTCATCGCATCCGCGGCATCGCGCAACGCTTCGAAGGGCTCCGACATCCGCATGCGCGGCAACGACAAGCTGTTGTCCGAGGGCTGCAACTGATCGAAGTCCGGTTTGTCGTCGAGTACCTGTTCTCTCGGCTCGCCGATGTTCGGAAATTCGCTTACTCCCGTAATAGGATCCTTGCGGATCGCGATATTACGCATACGCATGGCGCGCGTTTCCGCGACCTGCTTCTGTAAGAGGCCGGACGAAAGCGCGATAGCAATGCCGCCTGCAGCTTCGATTTCCTGAAACAGCTTCCATGCCGTCTCGCAAAGCCTGGAGGTCAGGGTCTCGATGCCGCCCGAGCCTGCCGCCGGGTCGCCGACCCGAAACAGGTTGGACTCCTCTAACAGCACGGTCTGCGTATTGCGCGCGACCCTGCGCGCAAACCCGTCGGGCAGGCCGAGTGCCGCCGTATGCGGCAGCACCGAAATTGCATTCGCGCCGCCGAAGCCGGCAGCCGTGACCGCAATCGCCATGCGGAGCATGTTCACGTTCGGATCGCGCTTGGTCATCATCCGCCATGCAGTTTCGGCGGAGATGAAGATCGGCTTCGGCGTAAGCGAAGATGCTTCTTCGACGCGCGCCCAGAGCTTTCGCAGCGCACGGAATTTCGCGATCGTCAGAAACTGGTCGGCATCGGCAGCTAACCTGAAGAACAATGCGTCACGCGCCTGATCCAGCGAAAGCCCGCCCGCTTCGAGCGCACGCATATACTCGACGCCACAGGCAAGCACGAAGGCAAGCTCCTGCGCTTCCGTGCCGCCGCTTGCATGCACGACACGCCCGTCAGCGCAGGCAAATCGGCTATCGAAGCCTTGCTCTTTCAGCCCGGCGATCAACGCGGCAAAGACAGGCGCTTTTTCATTCCAGGGCCTGCCCGCGCCGCCGTGATGAGCGATTGCACCAAGCGGTTCATAATCGAAACGAAAATTTGTCTTTGCCGGATCGATCCCGCGCTCTCTGGCGATTTCCGCGAGCCAATAGGGCGCGTCTTTCGAGGCAGGTCCGATATCGAGTTCGATCTCGGCGGCATCCAGCCAGACCTGGTCGAGCGCCTGCGCTAACGCCTCTTTGCTCGCGGGCAGGGCAAAGCCGTAATTACCAATGGCGCCAGGAAACACCAGTGTAAGTCCGGTCGCTCCGTTTTCCAGATCGCGCAGCGCTTGCTTGTTGGCTTCCTTCGGATCGCGAAAATCGATCCGCTGCAGCACTGCCCAAGGCTCGCCGTCCGGGCGGCCTGCAATGCGCTTCGCATCCTTCGCGCGCTCGTACAGCGGCTGGATCGAAATCCCGTCATAGGTTTTCGAGACGAGCTTCTTCTCGAACGGCGCGCCCTTGAGCACGGCATCGATCAGCTTGCGCCACTCGTCGCGCGTGGCGGCAGGGAATTCTGAGGCGAGGGGAAGTTCGGACATTTCAAAAAACTCAACGCAGCCAACCATGCCACGGGGGTACAGGCCGCGCCAAGCGCGGCCCTAGATTGGGTCGTAGCGGGCAACGCTCTTGGAGTCGATGCGGTCGAGCAGCTCACGGACCGGCGTTCCGTCGAGAACGAGGCCGGGCGCGATTTCCGCAAGCGGCACCAACACGAATGCCCGCTCGGTAATCCGGGGGTGCGGGATCGTAAGACCTTCCTCCTGCACCGCCTTGTCTCCATGAATAAGAATGTCGAGGTCGAGCGTGCGGGGTCCGTAGCGAACCTCATTCGCCCGATCGCGCCCGGCGGCGCGCTCGATTTCATGTAGGGCCGCGAGCAGGTCGCGAGGGGCAAGCTCGCTCGAAATCAGGATGACCTGATTGAGATAATTGTCCTGTGGGATGGGTCCCCACGGGGCAGTGTCGTAAATCGAGGAGGCCGCCTGAATTTTCCCGGCGGTCTTCGAAATCGCGTCACGCGCGTGCGCAAGCTGTGCGATCCTGTTGCCGACGTTGGAGCCCAACCCGAGATAGACTTCAGCCATCGCGCTTGCGTTCGACGGTAGTCGCCACGTAATCGAACACGGCGGAAATCGGCGCCGACGGCTTCTTGACCGTGACGCGCACGTTCTTCACCGCGGGAAAATGCGCGAGAATTCCGGACGCGACATGCGCCGCTGCCGCCTCGATCAGATAAAAGCGCTTGCCGCGAAAAATCGAATCCGCCACTGCGACGACCTCGCCGTAATCAACGGTATCAGCGAGCCGGTCGTGTTTCACGGCTTCCGCGACATCGGCCTCGAGCCGGATGTCCAGAATGAAGCGCTGCCCGATGCGCACTTCCTCGTCGAGCACGCCATGCTTTGCAAACAGCACGAGACCCACGATGTCGATCACGCCTTTCACTTCGCAGCTCCCGTTGCGTCCACGATTCTGAGCGCCTGCATATGCGTCGCCACATCATGAACGCGGATGATCGCGATGCCGGCGAGCGCGGCAAACACGGTCGTCACCACGCTGCCGCCGATGCGATCGCCGGGGTCGCTCGGCGACACCTTGTTGATGAAGGATTTGCGCGAGGCCCCAAGCAAAACGGGAAATCCATAGTCGTGGAGCCGCGCCAGATTACCGAGAATTTGCAGGTTCTGCTCGAGCGTTTTCCCGAACCCGATGCCGGGGTCGAGCACGATCTGGTCTTCCTTGGCGCCGGCCCGCAGTAATTTTTCGACGGCCGCCGCGAAGAAGGCCTTCATGTCCTCGAAAATGTCGAGCGACGCGTCCTGCTGCTCGCGATTGTGCATGATAATGGCCGCGGCATTCCCCTCGGCAACCGCCTTCGCCATATCGGGATCGCGCGAAAGCCCCCAGACATCGTTCACGATATGCGCGCCGGCTTCCAGCGCGGCCCGCGCGACCTCCGCTTTATATGTGTCGATCGAAATGGGTGTGGCCGAAATCGCCGAAAGGCCCTCCACGATGGGGATCACGCGCGCGAGCTCGGTTGACGCATCGACCGGCTCATGGCCGGGCCGGGTGGATTCCCCGCCGATGTCGATGATCGCGGCACCTTCAGCCTTCATACGCTGCGCCGCATCGGCCGCCTCGTCCACGGAGGCATAGGCGCCCCCGTCCGAGAAGGAATCCGGCGTCGCATTGAGGATGCCCATGATGATAGGGCGGGGTCCGAGCGCAATAATGCGGCCCCGTGCGCGAAGCGTTTTGGCTGGCAGCTTTGCAAGCATGGCGCGACTAGAACGCCCGTCCGGACAAAACGCAAGCAGGCGGGTACGGGCCTAGTAGGTGATCTCGATCGGAAGCTCGCGGGCCCGCTCGATCCATTTCTGGATCGCCTTTTCGCTTGGCAGAAGCTGCACGGGCTTGTCGCTTTTGCTCCTTGCCGACCGTTTCAGCCGTTCCGCGTTCTCTGCGGCCATCTTTTTTGCGAGATGGTGCGGGTTGCGGTGCCGAAGCGACCGCAGGGTATCGACGCCGACACCGCGCAGGAGGCAGGTGTAGTCGCCGCCGAGGCCTTTTATCCGCATCAGGTCGGCCTGGTTCACCATGTTGAGGATTTCGGAGACTGCAATGCCGGTACTGACGGCGAGCGCTTTGCGTCCCTTGGCGTCCTTCGCAGCTTTCAGTAGCCCCGCGGTCGTACGAATACGCACCGCGCGTAGCTTCTGCAGCGACTCTGCGTCGATCCCGCCGATCTGTTTGATCGGGTAAGAGGGATTATCTTTCTTCGACAAGCCAAAATTCCTTCGCAGGCGCAGCGTCGAGGCCGCAGCCTTGTTCTTGTTATCGATGGAAGCGATTTTGCAGTGCGGAGCGAAAAGCCTTGCGGCGGGTTACGGTGTAGTCCCAGGAAACCGTAACCGCGAGCATCGCCGTCTCCTTTCGTCCGCATACGCAATTGTTGTCTGCTTCTGTCGTCAGTCAAAAGCGGTTGGCTGTCAAAATGTTTTTTTCCAACTTTCTTGTTGACTGCAAGGCGGACTTGGGAATCGGCGGCGATTGGAAACTTGAGGCAAGCCGGACTATAACTTTTCAAAACGCCGGAAGCAGGAGCGCGGAAATGGCGAACGCAGACACCGACGACAAGATCTTCGTAGGCAAGGCGGCGAAGCCGCAATACCTAAGTTTGAACCTTGCGAACCGTCACGGCCTCGTTACCGGCGCGACCGGCACCGGCAAGACCGTCACCTTGCAGACCATGGCCGAGGGATTTTCGCGCGCCGGCGTTCCGGTGTTCGCAGCCGACATCAAAGGCGACCTTTCCGGCGTCTCGCAGGAGGGCGAAGGCAAGGACTGGATCGTCAAGCGCTGCAAAGAGATCGACATGAAGTACGAAGCTGACCAGTTTCCGGTCATCTTCTGGGACCTTTTCGGCGAACAGGGTCATCCGATCCGCGCGACGGTCTCCGAAATGGGCCCGCTTTTGCTCGCGCGGATGATGAATTTGAACGACACGCAGGAGGGCGTGCTCAACATCGCCTTCCGGGTCGCCGACGAGAACGGGTTGCCGATCCTGGACCTGAAGGATTTGCGCGCGATGCTGACCTTCATCGCCGAAAATGCTGCAGACCTGACCAAAACCTACGGCAATGTCTCTTCGACCTCGGTCGGCACGATCCAGCGCGCGCTGCTGGTGCTGGAAAACCAGAACGGCGAGAAGTTTTTTGGCGAGCCTGCGCTCGAAATCAAGGACCTGATGAAGACTAAAGATGGCAAGGGCGTCATCAGCCTGCTTGCCGCCGACAAGCTGATGGCCAATCCGCGCCTCTACGGGATCTTCCTGTTGTGGTTGCTCTCCGAATTATTCGAGGAATTGCCTGAGGTTGGCGACGTCGACAAGCCGAAGCTCGTCTTCTTCTTCGATGAAGCCCATCTTCTGTTCGACGAGGCCCCGAAGGCGCTCCTTGAGAAGATTGAGCAAGTCGTCCGCCTCATCCGTTCAAAGGGCGTCGGCGTCTACTTCGTGACCCAGAACCCGATGGATATTCCAGAAACCGTCTTGGCGCAGCTCGGTAATCGTGTGCAGCATGCGCTTCGCGCCTACACGCCGAAAGAACAGAAGGCCGTGAAGGTCGCGGCCCAAAGTTTCCGGCCCAACCCGAAGCTCAACACCGAGCGCGTCATCACGGAGATGGGGAAGGGTGAGGCGCTGACCTCGTTCCTCGAAGGCAATGGCGTTCCGGCTATGGTCGACCGCTGTTTGATCCGTCCGCCGGCAGGCAATGTCGGTGCGATTAGCGACGCGCAACGCAAGGCCATCATCGCGAAAAGCATTGTGAAGGGAAAATATGACGAAGCGGTCGACAGCGAGTCCGCTTACGAGATGCTGCAAAAGAAAACCGATATCAAAACGCGCAATGCGGGCCAGCAACAGGGCGATTCCGACCAGCAATCGAGCGGCGGAATTCTCGGCGGCGTCGGCGATTTGCTTGGCGGCATCTTTGGCACCAATAAAAAGCGCGGGGAAAGACTGAGTACCGGTCAGAAAGTGGCCCGTGAGGTGACACGCTCGACCGTGAACCGCATTGGCGGAGCCGTTGCCGGTGAACTCGGCAAGAAAATCGGCGGCTCGATGGGCAACACCATCGGACGCGCGATCTTGCGTGGAGCGCTCGGCGGAATTTTGCGCCGCTGAATCTGCTATCGCCCAAACGGGTGAAACGTCTTTATTCAGCCGTAGGTTGCATCTTCGCGCTGAATTGATACCATCCCGCCGGGAAGCGATGGCGAGCATTGCCAGTTGTGGCCGGCCGCTTTCGCTATTGGTGGGAGATGCGTTCGCTGACTGCGGCACGTTTAATGCTGCTTGATTCCGATCAAGTCAGGCGCGAGGCGCTCGCAAAAGCGCTGAGCGAGATCGGCGCATTCGAGATTATTTATATTCCGACTGTTGCCGAGGCCGCGAACATTGCGATCGCTATGCCGGATTTGATCGTGATCGAAGGCCCTAGTCTCGCCGCCAACGATGAGGCGGGCTCGATCTCGGCCAATCCATTCGCCACAAGCGGCATTCCAACTATCCTTTTGCTTCCGGATGCCACGAACGAAATGCGCCGCACGGCGATCCGCGCCGGGTATTCGATCGTTCTTGGCGCTCCGGTTTCGCCGCGTCTTCTTTACCGGCGCATCGCGCATCTCTTGCAGAATGCACGGCGTATGAAGCGCCGTGCCGAAGCCGCACTGGAACGCAGCCGCAAAGAGACGCTGGAAGAAGTGCCGCCTTTGCAGGTCGCTCTTCTTGCCGAAGCACCCGCTCACTAAATCCGTTTCCGTTAAGCCGCAGGATTGATACCGTCTCCTGATTCAGGAGACGGTGATGGCGCTCGAACAAGTACTCGCGACAATCGATAAAAATCTCGACCGGAGCCTCGAGCGATTATTCACTTTGCTTCGGATCCAAAGTGTTTCTACCGATCCTGCTTATGCCGGGAACTGCCGCGCAGCCGCGGAATGGCTTGCGAAGGAATTGCAGGCAATCGGCCTCGACGCGAGCGTCCGCGACACCAAGGGTCATCCGATGGTCGTCGCTCACACGAAAACCGCGGGTGCCGGTCCGCATGTGCTGTTCTACGGTCACTACGACGTGCAGCCAGCCGACCCGATCGCGCTTTGGCAGACGCCCGCATTCGAGCCGCAACTGAAAGAAGTTGGCAGCCGCAAGGTCATCGTTGGGCGCGGCTCCGCAGACGACAAGGGGCAGTTGATGACCTTCGTGGAAGCCTTGCGCGCTTTTGTCGAAGCGGAAGGCGCCGCACCGCTCAAGATCACGATCATGCTCGAAGGCGAAGAGGAGACCGGCAGTCCGTCGCTCGCACCATTTCTTGAGGCGAACAAAAGCGAGTTGCAGGCCGATGTCGCGCTCGTCTGCGACACCGATATGTGGAACGACAAGACGCCAGCGATTACCACGATGCTGCGTGGCCTTATGCTCGAAGAAGTGATCGTCAAGGCCGCCGACCGCGACCTGCACTCGGGGCTGTTCGGCGGTGCCGCGATCAATCCGATCCGCGTGCTCGGCCGCATCATCGCGTCAATTCACGACGGCGATGGACGTATTCTAATTCCGGGCTTTTATGACGGCGCGGGTGAACTCGATGCGGAGATCAAGGCGCAGTGGAAATCTCTCGATTTCAACGAAAGCAAATTTCTGGGTGAGATCGGGCTCAGCATTCCCGCCGGCGAGAAGGGGCGTCATGTGCTGGAGCAACTCTGGTCACGCCCGACCTGCGACGTGAACGGCATCATCGGCGGCTATACCGGGACTGGGTCGAAGACTGTGATCCCCGCGCAAGCCTCGGCGAAGTTTTCATTCCGGCTGGTCGGCAAGCAAAACCCCGAAGCGATCCGGAATGCGTTCCGGGAGTTGGTGCGCAAGCAGTTACCTGCCGACTGCGAGGTTGAATTTCTTTCGCACGGCGCAAGCCCGGCGCTGCAACTGCCGCTCGACTCTCCATATCTGAAGAAAGCGAGAGCGGCGCTGGCGGCCGAGTGGGGAGTGCCCGCCGTTCTCAAGGGTTCGGGAGGGTCGATCCCGATCGTCGGCAACTTCAAGCGCGATCTCGGGATGGACTCGCTCCTGATCGGCTTCGGGGTCGATGACGACCGCATCCATTCGCCCAACGAGAAATACAATCTCTCGTCGTTTCACAAGGGCGCGCGAAGCTGGGTGCGCCTTCTGGACGCGCTGCGCTCTAAAGCTTGAGCGCAGGTAGGGCGGCGAGGGTGTCGATTACCGCAACGGGTTTTAAGTCAGGATATTCATCCGGCATTTTCGAGCGATTGATCCAGACCGGCTTGAAACCGAAACTCGCGGCTCCCGCTATGTCCCAGCGGTTCGAAGAGACGAAAACAATCTCGCCGGGTTGGGTGGAAAGCGCTTTTGTCACGAGTGCATAGACTTCGTTGCGGGGCTTATAAAAGCCAAGGCTATCGACCGAGAGCACATGGTCAAGCATGTCATCCAGCCCTGCGTTCTTCACCGCCGCGTGCAGCATGCCGGGCGATCCGTTGGATAGGATGCCGGTCGTAAAGCCATCCTTCTTTAGTAAGCCAAGCGTTTCTTTCGCGTCGGCATAAGCGTCGAGCTTTTGATAAGAAGCGAGCAGATCTGCGCGCAACGCTGCGTCGCTCTTTCCGAACCGCGTCAGCGCAAAATCGAGCGCTCGTTCCGTGAGCCGCTCGAAGTTCTCGTAGCGTCCCATCGAAGTCAGCGTCCAGGAATATTCGAGTTGCTTGGTGCGCCACAGATCGGAGATGCGTTCTGCGTCCGGACCTGCGCGGTCGCGATGCCGCGCGATCGCAGCATGCACGTCGAACAAAGTGCCATAGGCATCGAAGATATAAGAGCGAACCGGCATTTTCCGGCTATTGCCAGAAGGTGTGAATGGCCGAGTTCTGCTGTACCGCGGATTTTTCTTCGGTCGCCGGGACATACGTCGTCGAGAAGCTCAGGCGGCGAATGTCGTAGACGCGCGCAAACACGACGCTCTCACGGCGGACTTCGTTGATGATCGGCGCGTAAAGCTCGGCGCAATAGAAGGTGCCGAGCGACACGGCAAAATCGGCGCCCTTGGCGTCGTTGGTGGCCTCGAAGTCGTCGCCGAGTTCGAGCGCGACCACGGCCGCCGGGCCGCAGACTGCGACTTTCCATTTCCGGTTCACGGGCTTCACGAGCTTCTGCTCTTTGATCTTCTCAAGCAGCGTCTCGGAGGCTTCCTTGAAGCCAAGCGCCCAGTAGTCGAGCATGTAACGGTCGCCGGCACCGCGCACGCCGCCTGCGACTTGGTTGAAGAGCGCATACTGATAGGGATGGATGCGGACCATATCGACGACGGTGACGCCGACGACGAGCGAGACCACCGCTGCGCCCGCGAAAGCCGCCGAGCGGCGATAGGCGTTCAGCTTCTCGAAAAGATAGGCGACCGCGATACCGCCGAGCACCGCCATCGGCGGCACCACGAAAAGGAAGTGGCGAATGCCGTTATAGAGCACGGGCCGTGTAATCACCGTCAGAATGATCGGCAACAGCGCCGCCGCAACCAGCAGCGCCAGCGATGCGCGCTTCGCGGGCGTACCGAGACCGCGGAAAATCATCACCAGCGATCCCGCGGTGCCGGCGATTGCGAGACCGCCGACGATTTCCGGAATCTTCAGCAGGCACAGTTTCGGCAGATAAGTCCGCGGCATTTGCGGAATCATGATCTGCATGCCGTCGTATAATTCCCGCCAGGGTTTCTCCCAGAAGTTCGAATAATAGGCGATCGCCTTGAAGGGATTGAGCGGCGACTGCACGGCCCATGGCCAGACGATTGCCATCACGACATAGGCGAGCGGCAAGGCGAGGGCGAGACGCCCCACAAGCGTGGCTGCCCGCGTGGCGGCCGTGCGGAAGCCGAGCGTTTTCGTTTCCGCGAGCAGATAGACGAGAAGCGCCAGGCCCGCGAAGAACACGGCAATGCCGCCGATCACGCGCGTGCCGATGAGAAGCCCCAGCGCGATACCGAACAGCACGATCGTCATCGGCTTTGGCCGCGGATATTCGTCGAAGGCGCGCACGAACGTGTAGAGCAGGAAAATCATTGCCACCGCGAAAGGCGTATCCTTCGCGTTGATGAACATGTGCCCATAATAGAGTGGCGTGATCGCAAGCAGCACCAGTGCTGCAGCGCCGGCAACCGGTCCGCCGATACGCCGCGCAAGACGCCATACGACGATCAGCCCGAGGATGCCGACCATCGCGCCCATGAGCCGCCGCGACTCGAAAAGATCGGTCGTCGTGAAGCGGTCGAGAATGGAAGCCGCGAGATCGAAGCCGCCGCCGTAATAAAAGAGATTGGAGAAGGCGAACGCGCGCTTGTCGGTGAAGCCGGAGGCGTAATAGGAATAGAGCAACTCGCCGTAATGCGAATGTGCGTAGTCGTCCCAGCCGAGGCCGTAATCGAGGAAGGTAATGCCGGCGATTACGCAGATCACCGTGAGAACGGCGAACGCAAACATATCTGCCGGCGCGGCGGGCACCCGCTGGTTCATGGTGTCAGAACGCATGGTGTTGAAGCTGGATCGCTCGGATTTCGCGCCGGGCGAAACCATGTGTGAAACGGGCGGCCGGCTACGCGCCCGTGAGCCTAGATAAAAGGCGATTACGGCGGGATTCGTGCAAATTGTATGCAGGAACACAAGCCCCTAGCCGTGCAGTGCAGCACCGGTAACGCTTAGCAACCAAGCGTGAAATTCAAATGAAAACGTCCGGCAGGGGGGTGCCCGCCGGACGTGCATTACGTGCGCTTGCCTACTTACGCGCCTTTGCTGGCCCCGGCATACATCTCCGCGACGTATTCCCAGTTAACCAGATTCTCGATGAACGCCTTCAGATAGTCCGGGCGGCGGTTGCGGTAGTCGATGTAATAGGAGTGCTCCCACACGTCGCAGCCTAGGATCGGCTTGCCGCCATGGACCAAGGGGCTTTCGCCGTTCGCGGTCTTGGTCACGACGATCTTGCCGTCCTTGACCGCAAGCCACGACCAGCCCGAACCGAACTGGGTAGTGCCGGCCTGGATGAATTCTTCCTTCATTTTGTCGAC
>JAKFYO010000276.1 GCA_021730825.1 Hyphomicrobiales bacterium | reverse complement strand
GGCAAAATCACCGGCAAAGTCACCGAAAAGAAGGCACGGAGCGGCGTTGCCCCCAGATCGAGCGCCGCCTCTTCAAGACTGTGGTCGAAGGTGAGCAGCCGCGACTGCACGATCACGGCGACAAAACACATCGTAAAGGTCACGTGCGCAAGCGCGACCGTCCAGAAGCCGCGGTCGAAGTCGATCGCGACGAAGAGAAGTAGCAGCGCGAGGCCCGTGATTACTTCAGGCATAACAAGCGGCGCATATACGAGGCCCGCGAACAAGGTTCGCCCACGGAACGTGCCTGCCCGCACGAGCGCCAGTGCAGCCAGCGTACCGAGGACAGTCGCAAGGCTCGCGGCCACGGCCGCAACCTTGAGGCTCACCCATGCCGCATCCATCAACGCCTGATTTTGCAGGAGGCCCTGATACCAGCGCGTGGACCAGCCGCCCCATACGGTCACGAGGCGCGAGTCGTTGAAGGAATAGATCACCAGCAGAAAGAGCGGGATGTAGAGAAAGGCGATCCCGCCTGCGAGCGCGGTGAGCGTGACCGGAGAAAGCCCTTTGCGCATGGCCATGTCAGCGGCTTTCTAGTTCGCGCAGTTGCATGCGCTGATAGATCAGAATCGGCACGAGCAGGACGAGCAATATGAGAATCGCGAGCGCGGAAGAAACCGACCACGAGCGGTTGACCGCGAACTCATTCCATACCGTGCGGCCGATCATCTGCGTATCGGAGCCGCCGAGAAGATCGGGGATCACGAACTCGCCTACCGCCGGAATGAAACAGAGCAGCGCCCCCGCGACAATGCCCGACACCGACACGGGAACGGTCACGCGCCAGAATGCCTGGGCGGGCGTCGCGCCGAGATCGGCGGCGGCTTCAAGCAGGGAATCGTCCATCCGCTCCAGCACCGCATACAACGGCAGCACCATGAACGGAAAATAGGAATAAACCATGCCGATCACGACCGCGATGTTGGTCGAGAGAATTTCGAGCGGCTGCGAGATCAAGCCAAGCGAAAGCAGCGACTGGTTCAACAAGCCTTCGCGCGAAAGGATTCCGATCCATGCGTAAACGCGGATCAGGAACGACGTGAAGAACGGCAAAATGACGAGCAGCAGGAGTACAGGGCGCAAGGCGCGCGGCGAACGCGCGATCGCATAAGCAACCGGATAGCCGATGAGAACGAGAATCGCAGTCGCAAGTGCTGCAAGCAGCAGGCTCTGCATGTAGGAGTAAATGTAGAGCCAGTCGCTCAGCACGAAAGCGTAATTCTCGAAATCGAGCAGCGCCAGCTTATCGCGGAGCGCGGCCCAGCCTTCGCCGAAACTCAGAACCGGCACATAAGGCGGCCGCGCGACCGCATCGTCCGACAGACTTATCTTGAACACGATCAGGAATGGCAACAGGAAGAAGACGGCCAGCCAGAGAAATGGCACCGCCACCGTCACGCGCGCGAACAGGCTCCGCTTTCCACTGTTCATGCGGTATCAGCCTTTCAGCAGTACGCCGGCATCCGGCGTCCAGGAAAGATTGACCCGGTCGTCCCAATCGATCGGCGGCTCGATCTGACGCGAAAGATTGGTCTTCGCGGCTTTCAGCACGAAGCCGTTGTCTAGATGCACATGATAGATCGATAGATCGCCGAGATAGGCGATGTCATAGACGACGCCCTGTGCGCAGTTCGCATGCACTTCGGAAAGCGGCTCTTTCCCGATCCGGATTTTCTCGGGCCGAAGCGCCACCGCCACGCTATCTCCGGTCTTCACATCCGCGCGCTGCGCGAGCCGCAACTCCGCATCCAGCATGTCCGATTTCAGCGCGATGTCGCCGGGAACCGCGCGTGTTACCGCGGCCTCGATGATGTTCACGTCGCCGACGAACTCCGCGACGTAGCGGCTGTTCGGCTGCTCATAGATTTCAGCAGGTGTCGCGACCTGCACGAGCTTGCCGTGGTCCATCACGGCGATGCGGTCCGCGACCGTCATCGCCTCTTCCTGATCGTGGGTTACGATGATGAAGGTGGTGCCGATTCGCTGCTGCAAATCCATCAACTCGAACTGCGTCTGTTCGCGCAGCTTTTTGTCGAGCGCCGCCATCGGCTCGTCGAGCAGCAAAACTTTCGGTCGCTTGGCGAGCGAACGCGCGAGCGCCACGCGCTGACGCTGGCCGCCGGAAAGTTGATGCGGCTTTCTCTTTTCGAAGCCGCGCAGGTTCACGAGCTTCAGCATCTCGTCCACGCGCGCGACGATTTCTTGCTTCGGTATACCCTCCTGCTTCAGGCCGAACGCGATGTTGTCCGTGACCGTCATATGCGGAAACAGCGCATAAGACTGAAACATCATGTTCACCGGGCGCCGATACGGCGGCACGCCGGATAGATCGCTCTTGGCGAGCAAAATCTTCCCTTCGCTCGCTTCCTCGAAGCCAGCGAGCATCCGCATCAGCGTAGTCTTGCCGCAGCCTGACGGGCCGAGCAGTGCAAAGAACTCGCGCTCGTAGATGTCGAGCGAAATGCCATCGACCGCGACCACCTCGCCGTAGCGCTTCACGATATTCTGAAAGCTGATCAGCGGCTTCGCCGCGGGATCGGCCCAGGGTGCGAATTTGCGGCGCACGCTTTGCGGCTTTGGTGGCTTGGTCTCGATGGAATTCATGATCTCGCTTGCTGTCGGGAACCAACGCTCTGCTTAGCGAGGAAAGGCGGTATTCTCAACTCGCGCGGGTTTTTGCAGACGACATAAGCTACAAATTATCGTGGCGAATTACGTAATAATTTCAATAGTCTATCATGCCTGCGCCTGCATCGCATGTTGTAATGCTTCGACTTCAGCGGCGGCCGCACCAATGCCCAGCTTTGTCCGCCGCCAGAGCACGTCTTCCGCGGTCTTCGCCCATTCATGCTCGCGGAGATAATCGAGTTCGCGCCTGTGAAGGTCGCCAATGAGACGCGGGCCGAGATCCTCTGTCTTCTTGGCGTCACCGAGCACCTTCAGCGCGCGGCGGCCATACGCCAAAGCAAGGCGGCGCGCCGTGGCAGCCGGAAGATAAGCATGATCGCGCGCGAGGTCGTCGAGCAATCCATCGATCCCACGCGCGCCGAGATCGCCGCCGGGCAGCGGTTCGTTCGCGGTCCAAGGCCCGCGCATCCCGAATGTATCCTTGAGCCTATTCACGACATCTTCGCTCATTGCACGAAATGCCGTGAGCTTGCCGCCGATCAGCGACAGCAACGGTGCATCACCCTCGCCGCCATCGGAGACGATCTGATATTCGCGCGTCGCGGTCGATGCCGTGCCGCCGCCTCCGATCAGCGGGCGCACACCGGAAAACGTCCAGACTACGCGCGAAGGCTCAACACTCGTCTTGAAAAAACTGCTCGCGAGATCGCAGAGATAACGAATTTCTTCTGGGCTCGCGGTTGCCTCGCCGGGATCGCCCGATGTCTCGACGTCGGTCGTACCGATCAGCGTGTGCTTCTCGCCGAACGGAACGACAAAGATGACGCGGCGATCGTTGCTTTGCAGGACATAAGCACGATCTTGCGCATAAAGCTTCGGGTAAACGACGTGACTACCCTTCACCAGTCGGATCTTTACAGGCGACACGCCCTCGATAAGTGTCTCGATTACATTCGCGGTCCACGGTCCCGCGGCGTTGACGAGTGCGCGAGCACGGACCGTTTCCTGCCTTCCGTTATCTTCCAGCACAACTTCCCAGCGCTTGTCGATGCGCCGCGCGGAAACGGCACGCGTGCGTGTGCGGATGTCAGCGCCGCGCTCGCGAGCATCGATTGCGTTCGCGATCACGAGCCGCGCATCATCGGTGATACAATCGGAATATTCGAAGCCGGTTGAGCTGTTTCCGTTGAGAGGTTCGCCGGCTTGGTCGTTCCTCAGATCGAGCGCTTTGGAGCGCGGCAGGACAGAACCGCCCGCAAGAAAATCATAAAGCTTGATACCAATCCGCATCATCCATGCCGGACGCATGGAAGCGACATGCGGAATCACAAAGCGCATCGGACGACAGAGGTGCGGCGCATTTCTTAAAAGAAGTTCGCGCTCATGCAGCGACTCGCGCACCAGCCGGAAGTCGTAATTCTCCAGATAGCGGATGCCGCCGTGAATGAGCTTGGAGCTATAAGACGAGGTGCCGGAGGCAAGGTCGCCTTTTTCCGCGAGCAGCACGGAAAGCCCGCGGCCCGCGGCGTCGCGCGCAATCCCACATCCGTTGATGCCGCCGCCGATAATCGCGACGTCGAATTCCTTCATGGCCGAGCGATTCCGTCCTCTAGCCCCAGACTACAGGATCGGCGGCAATCGTGACGATAGTTCGTGTGAATATCAGACCCGTTCGATAGCGAGGGCGACACCCTGCCCCACGCCGACGCACATGGTGGCAAGACCATACTTGCCGCCGCGCTCTTCGAGCGCGCGCATGGCGGTTCCGGCAATGCGAGCACCGGACATACCCAATGGATGCCCCAGCGCAATCGCGCCGCCATTCGGGTTCACATGCTCCGCGTCATCGGCAACGCCGAACTGACGCATGCAGGCGAGCGCCTGGCTCGCAAACGCTTCGTTCAATTCGATCACGTCGAATTTGCTTGCCGGGATGCCGAGACGCGCCGTGAGCTTTTCGACCGCAGGCACCGGTCCGATGCCCATGACGCGCGGCGGTACGCCGGCGGAGGCTAGCCCGAGAATGCGCGCGCGCGGCTTCAGGCCGTTCGCTTTCGCAGCTTCCTCGGACGCGATGATGAGCGCAGCCGCGCCATCGTTCACGCCCGACGCGTTGCCGGCGGTAACCGTGCCGGGATTGCGGAACGGCGTTTTCAGCTTCGCGAGATTCTCGATCGTGGTGTCGCCGCGCGGATGTTCGTCCTTATCGACTTTTACCGGTCCCGCCTTGCCGCCCGGCACTTCGATCGGAACGATTTCGCCATCGAAATAGCCGCGCTTCTGGGCTGCGACTGCGCGATGCTGCGAGCGGAGCGCGAACTTATCCTGATCCTCGCGCTTCACCTGATATTCCTCGGCGACGTTCTCGCCGGTCTCCGGCATCGAATCGACGCCGTATTGCTGCTTCATCAACGGATTGATGAAGCGCCAGCCGATGGTGGTGTCAAAAATTTCTGCCTGCCGAGAGAAAGCTTCCTGCGCCTTGCCCATCACGAACGGCGCGCGCGACATGGATTCCGCGCCGCCGGCGATTGCGAGAGAGATCTCGCCGGCCTTGATCGCACGGGACGCGGCACCCACTGCGTCCAAGCCGGACGCACAAAGACGATTGATCGTATTGCCCGAAACCGAGACCGGAAGACCCGCAAGCAGCAGACCCATGCGTGCGATGTTGCGGTTGTCTTCACCCGCTTGATTCGCGCAGCCGAAGAATACTTCTTCGATCTTGTTTTTATCGAGCGAAGGATTGCGCGCGATCAGCGCCTTAATCACGTGCGCCGCGAGATCGTCGGGCCGTACTTTGGCGAGCGAGCCGCCAAAACGGCCGATCGGGGTGCGGACGAAATCGCAAATAAAAGCGTCAGCCATGTTTCGCTCCTTCAGGCGTTGCCGCCGTGGGCTGCCTTGGTTCGTGCGTGCAACTCGCGCAATACTTTCAGTTCGGTTTCGGTCGGCGCTGGTGTTTCGATTACATTCGCCGCAAACTTGATTTGCCAGCCGGTTGCAGCCGACACCTGTTCTTTCGTGACGCCCGGATGCAGCGACACGACCGTGAGCTCTTTCGTCTTCTCGTCGGGTTCCATGACGCAAAGGTCGGTCATAACTTTGGTCGGCCCCTTGGTGGTGACGCCGAGTTTTTTCCGGCTGTCGCCGCCTTCTCCGTGACCGAGCGAAGTGAAGAAGTCTATCTTCTCGACAAAAGCGCGCTTCGAGTGCGCCATCGTAATGAAAATCTGGCCGCAACTCGTCGCGATCTCCGGCGCGCCGCCGCCACCCGGAAGGCGAACGCTCGGCTTCTCGTAAGGTCCGACGACGGTCGTATTCAAATTGGCATAGCGGTCTATCTGCGCACCACCGAGGAAGCCGGTGGTGATACGTCCGCCCTGCAGCCAGTAGCGGAACATCTCCGGCACCGGCACCGTGGTGAGCGCAGTTTCGCAAAGCTCGCCGTCACCGATCGAAAGCGGCAATACATTTGGCCGCGTTTCCAGCGTGCCGGACTCATAAATCAGCACGATGTCCGGTGCGTGCGTCTGGCGCGCGAGATTGCAGGCGGCAGAAGGTGCGCCGATGCCGACGAAACAGACGTCTTCGTTCGTGAGCGCACGCGCCGCGGCAACGGTCATCATTTCGTTGGGCGTGAAAGACTGACTCATGATCAAGCCGCCTTCTTCGCGTGAGCCGCGAAAACTTCAGGGCCTTTACGCAGGACATTTTCGTCCATCCAGGCGGTGAACGTGTCGCGTTCGCGTGCGATGTCGTCCCAGGCTTTATAAAAAGCGTTGTCGCGCTTGTAATAACCGTGCGCATAAGAAGGATGCGCGCCGCCCGGCACCTGCACCACCGCTTTCACGGTCCAGCCCGGCAGCACGACGGAATTCGGAGACGGCGGGTTCAGTTCGTCCACGATCTCTTCGACCGTCACGACCGAGCGCTTGGCAGCAAGCACCGCTTCC
Organism: Hyphomicrobiales bacterium; assembly: GCA_021730825.1. Lineage (GTDB taxonomy): Bacteria > Pseudomonadota > Alphaproteobacteria > Rhizobiales > Xanthobacteraceae. The sequence goes on along the minus strand of JAKFYO010000276.1, from coordinate 8,714 downwards.
TTTTGCACGCCGACAATTCCCTCAAGCAGAACATTGCCTTTTCTGTCGGCTTTCTGCGCGTGAATGATCGCGACATCAAGCTTGACCGCGGGTACGGTCGCGAGCTTTTCGCCGGTGTAGGGGCAAATCACTTCTTTAATGCTTGGATTTACGCGCGGCAATTCCGCGCCGCGGTAGCCGCGAAATACCGCGAATGGCAGCCCTGCTGCCGCCGCATCATAAGCGTTCGCCATGGCCGCGTGCGAGTGCTCGACGATCTCGAGTTTGTTCGGCCAGCCATTCTGATAGGCATCGCGAAAACGATGCAGCGAACCGACGCCGGGATTGCCGCCCCAGGAAAACGTCATCCGCTCGGCGCAACCCATGCCGATCAACTGATCGTAAATCAGATCCGGCGTCATGCGGATCAGCGAAAGGCGCTTGCGCTTCTGGCGGATGATCTCGTGTCCGGCGGCGAAAGGAATGAGATGCGTGAAGCCTTCCATGGCGACGGCATCGCCATCCTTCACGTTCGCTTCGATCGCTTCGGAAAGTTTCAGAAACTGGGCCATTAACGCACCATCTCGCGCAAAAATTAGCGCGCGAAACTAGGGTGCATACCAACCATCGTCAAGGAACGGCCCAGACAAGCGGGGCAAGCGTTCCAGTGCTTGCCCGCTTTGTTCTAGAGACTTCGCGTCAGAGACGAATGCGCAGCAAATTCGCGATTTCACCGATAATGCCGCGGCGGAACAGAAGCACACAAAGCACGAAAATCCCGCCCTGAATGATCGTCACCCACTGGCCGAAACCCGCGAGATAATTCTGCATCGCGATGATCGTGAAAGCGCCGAGTACCGGTCCGAAGATAGTGCCAAGACCGCCGAGCAAGGTCATCAAGACCACCTCGCCCGACATCGACCAATGCACGTCGGTAAGCGACGCATTCTGCACGACAAAGGGCTTGACCGCGCCGGCGAGGCCGGCGATCGCCGCAGACAGCGTGAAGGCGACGAGCTTGTAGCGATCGGTCTTGTAGCCCAGCGAGATCGCGCGCTGCTCGTTTTCACGGATCGCTTTCAGCACTTCACCAAACGGCGAGTGGATCACGCGATAGATCAAGAGAAAGCCGAGCAGAAACACGACCATGACGAAGACGTACATCACGCGCTCGTTCGCGAGATTGAACAGGCCGAAGAGATAACCCCGCGGCACCGGCTGGATGCCGTCTTCGCCGCCCGTGAACGGCGCCTGCAACGCGAAGAAATACATCATCTGTGCGAGCGCCAGCGTAATCATCGCGAAATAAATGCCTTGCCGGCGGATTGCGATCGAGCCCGCGACAAAGCCGAGTACGGCAGCACCCATCACCGCCAGAAAAATCGCAAGTTCCGGCACCATCGGCGAGTTCGTGATCGTCACCCACTGCCAGGAACCTGCCCAGTACGGGATCGAGATTTTTCCGACCTTCGCGAGGTGTGCCGCGAAATAGCTCGCCCAGCCGAAATAAAGTGCGTGGCCGAACGACAGCAAGCCGACATAGCCAATCAGCAAATTGAACGCGCACGCGAACAGCGCGAAGCAAAGCGCTTTCATCAAAAATGGCGGATAGACGAAAGCCGGGAGCACCGCGAGCACGAGCACCATGATCGCGAAAGCGATCATCTCGCTCTTATGGCTCGACGCTTCGGTCGGCGCGGTAATCTGTTCGACTGCCTGTGCCATTTTACGCCGCCCTTCCGAACAGGCCCGCAGGGCGGGTCACGAGCACAATCACCATGATGACGAAGATCACGGTATTCGACGCTTCCGGGAAGAAATATTTCGTGAGGCCTTCGACAACGCCGAGACCGAAGCCGGTCACGATCGCGCCCATGATCGAACCCATACCGCCGATCACGACCACCGCGAAGACGACGATGATGATGTCAGCGCCCATGGTCGGGTTCACCGCATAAATCGGTGCGGCCATGACGCCGGCAAGCGCGGCGAGCGCAACACCGAAGCCGTAGGTCAGTGTAATCATGCGCGGTACGTTGATGCCGAAAGCGCGCACCAGCGTCGGGTTTTCGGTAGCCGCGCGCAAATAAGCGCCAAGCCGCGTTTTCTCGATCATGTACCAGGTGCCGAAACAGACCACGAGCGAGAACACAACGACCCAGGCGCGGTAATTGGGGAGAAACGTAAATCCGAGATCGCGCACGCCCGTGAGCTGCGGCGGAATTTGATACGGCAATCCGGAAGAGCCGTATTGATGCCGGAACAGACCCTGAATGATCAGCGCGAGACCGAAGGTAAGAAGCAGGCCATACAAGTGGTCGAGTTTATAGAGCCACTGAAGAAGTGAGCGCTCGATTAGAATACCGACACCGCCTACGATCACCGGCGCGACAATCAACGCCCACCAGTAATTCAGCCCGGCGAATTGCAGGAGGAAATACGCGACGAACGCGCCCATCATATACTGCGCGCCGTGTGCGAAATTGATGATGTTGAGCATGCCGAAAATCACGGCCAGCCCGAGGCTCAGAAGCGCATAGAACGAGCCATTGATCAGTCCGATCAAAAGTTGCCCGAATAGCGCCGGCAGATTGATTTCCATCGGTCCCCCAGATCGATTGAGGAGCGGGCGTTTGGCGCCCGCTCCTCAGCCGTAGTTTTTCGTTAGCCGCTGACGAGCGGGCACTTGCCGTCGGCGAGCGGACGGAAGGCTTCGTTTGCTGGAATAGTCGCGCGGAGCTTGTAGTAGTCCCACGGACCCTTCGACTCTTCCGGCTTCTTCACTTCGAAGAGATACATCGGATGAATCTTACGGCCGTCCTTGCGGATTTCGCCTTCACCGAAGAGCGCGTCCTTGGTCTTGTTCGCCTTCATGTGATCGATGACCGCCTTGCCGTCCGTCGCGCTCTTCAGCGCGATGACCGACTTCACGTAGTGCTGCACCGAAGAATAGACCCCGGCATGGACCATGCTCGGATGAACGCCGCGATTGGCGGCTGCGAAACGCTTCGCAAATGCCCGGTTCGCGTCATTCATGTCCCAGTACCAGGCTTCCGTGAAGATCAGGCCCTGCGCCGTCTTCAGACCGAGGCCGTGAATGTCGGTCAGGAACACAAGAAGACCCGCGAGGTTCTGGCCCTTCTGCGTGATACCGAATTCGGCGGCCTGCTTGATCGCGTTCGTGGTGTCGGCGCCTGCATTGGCGAGGCCGATGATCTTCGCCTTCGAAGCCTGCGCCTGCAGCAGGAACGAAGAGAAGTCCTGACCCGGGAACGGATGACGCACCGAACCGACAACCTTACCGCCGTTCTTGTTAACAACGGCCATCGTGTCACGCTCGAGCGCATGACCGAAGGCGTAGTCGGCAGTGAGGAAAAACCAGCTATCGCCACCGGTCTTCACGATCGCATTGCCGGTGCCGTTCGCGAGCGCCCAGGTGTCATAGGTCCAGTGCACGGTGTTCGGCGAGCAGCGCGGACCGGTGAGATCGGACGCTGCGGCGCCGGAGACGAGAAATGCCTTGTTCTTTTCTTTTACGATTTCGTTCACCGCAAGCGCGACCGACGAGGTCGGCACGTCGACGATTACATCTACTTTATCGACGTCGATCCACTGGCGGACGACGTTGGAGCCGATGTCCGGCTTGTTCTGGTGATCGGCGCCGACGACTTCGAACTTCCAGCCCTTGGTGAGATCGCCAAGGTCTTCGATCGCCATGCGCGCCGCAATCACGGAGCCTGGACCGGCAAGGTCGGCGTAAGTGCCGGCCATGTCGTTCAACACACCGATCTTGACCGTCTGCTGCCCGTAAGCAGCGCCGGCGGATACCATTGCCGCCGACAGAATTGCAGTTCGTAGCAGTTTCATTCTCTTGTCCTCCCGTTATCAGACGCCATTTTCGGCGGCTGCCTTAAACACCCAGATACTCGTGCAGAGTGTCCAGTTTCTTGCTCAGCTCGGAATTGGCGAACTGTTCCACGATCTTCCCGTGTTCCATGATGTAGTAACGGTCCGCGACGGTGGATGCGAAGCGGAAATTCTGTTCGACGAGCAGAATAGTGAAGCCCTGCTCTTTCAACTTGCGGATCGTATTACCGATTTGCTGAATGATGACAGGCGCGAGACCCTCGGTGGGCTCGTCAAGAAGAAGAAGCCGAGCGCCGGTGCGCAAGATTCGACCGATTGCAAGCATCTGCTGTTCGCCGCCGGAAAGCTTCGTGCCCTGGCTTTTCAGCCGTTCCCGCAAATTCGGAAACAGTTCGAAAATCTGCTCGCGCGATAGTCCGCCCGGCCGCACCTGCGGCGGCAGCATCAAATTCTCTTCGACATCCAGCGACGCGAAGATGCCGCGCTCTTCCGGGCAAAATGCAATGCCGGCGCGGGCAATCGTATCGGAGGCGAGATTGACGAGTTCCCGGCCTTCGAATTTTACCGAGCCGGTACGCTTGCCGACAATGCCCATGATCGATTTCATCGTCGTCGTTTTGCCGGCGCCGTTGCGGCCGAGCAGCGTGACAACTTCGCCGGCCTGCACGTTAAAGGTCGCGCCATGAAGAATGTGCGACTCGCCATACCAGGCGTTCAGGTCCTTGATTTCGAGAAGCGGACCGGAAGTACGGTCAAGCATGGCCGGTCCCCATATAGGCTTCACGTACCTGTGGATTTTCGGAAACGGTTTTGTAGTCGCCTTCGGCAAGTACCTTGCCGCGCGTCAGCACCGTGATCTTGTTCGACAAGTTCGAGACAACGCTCAGGTTGTGCTCGACCATCAAAACGGTGCGGTTGACCGCGACCGTTTTGATCAGGGCAGCAATGCGGTCGATGTCTTCATGGCCCATACCGGCGGTTGGTTCATCAAGGAGCAGCATTTCCGGGTCGAGCGCGAGCGTGGTCGCGATCTCAAGCGCGCGCTTGCGGCCATATGGCAATTCGACCGCGAGCGTATTTTCGAACGCGGAAAGACCGACATCGTTGACCAGAGATTTTGCACGTTCATTGTAAACATTGAGCACCGACGCCGGCCGCCAGAAATCGAACGAGCCGCCGCGCTTGCGCTGAAGCGCGATGCGGACGTTTTCAAGCACCGTGAGGTGCGGAAACACCGCGGAGATCTGGAAGGAGCGCACAACACCAAGCCGCGCAATATCCGCCGGCTTCATCTGGGTGATGTCCTGGCCTTTATATTTGATGGTGCCGCGCGTCGGCGTCAAAAACTTGGTGAGCAAATTGAAACAGGTCGTCTTGCCCGCACCGTTCGGACCGATCAGCGCGTGAATCGTGCCGCGCTCTACTTTGAGATTGACGTCGCTGACGGCGACGAAGCCCGCGAATTCTTTTGTGAGATTTTCCGTTTCGAGTACGTACTTGTCACTCATACGCCGCCAACCCACCCTGCACTCTACTTACGTTCCGCCCCTGCGAAGCTCCAGCCGATTTTCCGCGCGTCTTCCGCAGATCGTCCGCCGAAAACTTGTTTTATCCGAGAGAAATGCGGAAGGGCGATACACCGTTTCCCGCGAACCACTCGCAAATCTTGTTCTTATTGGGCGTAGAACACGGGTATTTCGGTGTGGCGTCAAGCACTTTCCGCGCTGCGGAAAGCGGCAATCGCGCGCGCGTTATAAAATATACGCGTGCCTGTCGTGTAAATTTTCGAGTGATGAAAAAATGGTGCCCAGGGCCGGAATCGAACCAGCGACACTGCGATTTTCAATCGCATGCTCTACCAACTGAGCTACCTGGGCATCTCGCGAGAGGGCGATGAGCCCTGCCGAAAGCCGCGCGGTTATAATGTCTCGGGTTGCGGCTTGTCCAGCAGCCAGTTGACGGCACCAAAGCGCTAATTCTCTTCATCTTTCCGGGGCTTGGCGGCGGACTCCCCGGCGCTTTCCGCGCCGTCCTCATCCGAATCCTCGCTGCCCGGAATCACATAAGACCCGGAAAGCCAGCGGTGCAGATCGATGTCCGCGCAGCGCTTCGAGCAGAACGGCCGGAACTTCTCGGACGTAATTTTCCCGCAGATCGGGCAGAGCCCGTTTGCGCCTACTTTCCGCGCGTGACCGTTACCGTTCTCAGGCATATTTCAACGTGACCCCGCCATCGACGACCAACTCAATGCCGGTGATGTAGCGGCTTTCGTCGGAAGCCAGAAACACCGCGGCGTTCGCTACATCCCAGGCATCGCCCATCTTCCCCATCGGCACTTGCGCGGCACGCGCGGCCCACATCTTTTCGACATCGCCTTTGCCGTAAGCGGCCTTGAGTTGCGGGGAATGCTCGACCATCGGCGTTTTCATCAAGCCCGGCAGGATCGCATTCACGCGGATATTCTTCTTCGCATATTGCGCGGCGGTCGCGCGCGTCAGGTGGTTGAGCGCAGCTTTGGTCGCATAATAGGTCGGATAATCGACGCCGGTGTAGCGGATGCCCGCGATCGAAGAGATGTTCACGATCGAACCGCCGCCCTGCTTCTCCATCAGCGGGATCACATGCTTCATCGAGAGCATCGCGCCCTTGAGGTTGACTGCGAAGATGCGGTCCCACTCGGCTTCGGAGATTTCGACGACGCCGCCGACTTCGGCAAGGCCAACGTTGTAGTCGAGGATGTCGATGCGGCCGAAAAATTCGGCGGCCGCATTGACCATTTTCGCGATCTCGTCGCTTTTTAAGACGTCGGCTTTGATCGCAATCGCGTCGCCGCCTTCCTTCTCGATCAGATCGACCGTTTCCTGCGCCGCCTCCAGGCGATGATCGGCGCAGGCGACTTTCGCACCTTCGCGCGCGAAAGCGACCGCGGTCGCCTTGCCGTTGCCCCAGCCCGGACCGGAAGAACCGGCGCCGACGACAAGCGCGACTTTATCTTTGAGACGGTCAGCCATTTTGCTTTCCCTTCTTCTTTCCCATCGCGTCGCGTTCGCGCAGCTCGGTCTTCAGAATTTTTCCGTAATTGTTTTTGGGAAGCGCATCTACAAAGACATACTGCTTCGGGCGCTTGAAGCGTGCGATATTGGAAAGGCATAATTCGTCCAGCTCCTTCTCGCCAGCGTCGCCGACGACATAAGCGACGACAACTTCGCCCCACTCGGCATCTGGGCGGCCGATCACGGAAACCTCGCGCACTCCTTCGTGCTTCAGCAAAATCTCCTCGACCTCGCGCGGATAGATATTGCTGCCACCGGAAATAATGAGGTCCTTGGAGCGATCTTTCAGCGTGAGATAGCCGTCTTCATCGAAGGCACCGACGTCGCCGGTATGAAGCCAACCGTTTGCCAGCGTCTTCGCGCTCGCTTCTTCGTTCTTCCAGTAACCCTGCATTACGATGTCGCCGCGGCAGAGGATTTCGCCGATTTCGCCCGCTGGTAGCGAATTGTCATTCGCGTCGCCGGCACGCACCTCGAGACAGGAATAAGGAGTGCCGGCGGAGCCGATGCGCTCCAGCCAGCGCGGATGCGAACTATCCGCGACCTCGCGCTTGGAGAGCTTGGTGATCGTCATCGGGCTTTCGCCTTGCCCATAAATTTGCGCGAGACGCGGGCCGAAGCGTTCGAGCGCGCGGCGCACGTCCTCGACATACATCGGCGCGCCGCCCCAGACGAAGGTGCGGATATTTTCGACATTACAGTCAGCGTTATAGTCCACGAGCCGCTTTATCATGGTGGGTGCCGCGAACATCGAGACGCGCGGCCACTTGCCGATGAGCGTGAAAATTTCCTGCGGGTCGAACGAGCCCGACTCCGGCACGACATTCACGCCGCCTTTCGCGATATGCGGCATGATGTACATGCCGGAGCCGTGACTCATCGGTGCCGCATGCAAAATCGGATCGCCGGTGTTGGTCTCGTCGACCTCGCTTAGATATGCATGCGCGGCCCAGTTGAGATTGGTGTGCGTCAGCATCGCGCCTTTCGGGCGGCCGGTCGTGCCGGACGTATAAAAAAGCCAGGCGAGATGGTCGCCGCTCACTTCCGCGACCGGGACGGCATCGGCGGCAAGTAGCCGCTCGTAGTCGGCACCCTTGATGCGGATCATTCGCTCGAGCGACTTTGGCGCGTGGCTTGCTACTTCCGCTTCCATGTCTTCGGAAACGAAACAGACCCGTGCGCCGGAATGCTCGAGAATATATCCAAGCTCCGCGCCATGCAGTTTCGCATTCGCGGGCACCCCGGAAAGGCCCGCGTGCATGATGCCGAACATGATCGCGACATAGTCGGGCTGGTTTTTCGAAATAATCGCTACGCGGGCGCCGGGCTTCAAACCGAGTGCCAGAAGACCACCCGCGAGCTTCGCCGCGCGCAGAGAAAGTGCGCGATAATCGTAGACCGTCTTCGTGCCGAAGCCGATTGCCGGTGCATCGGGGATTGCGCGTCCGGCGCGGGAGAGCCAATGCGCGAGATTCATTTATTCCGCCTTCTTCCAACTGGAATGAATTGGGAAGCCGGCACCCGCGAGCAGGTTTGCTGTTTCGAAAAGCGGCATTCCGACGACATTCGGATAGGAGCCTGAGAGATTCTCGACGAAACTCGCCGCAAGTCCCTGAACTGCATACCCGCCCGCCTTCCCGCGCCATTCGGCAGTCGCGAGATAGGCGTCCATTTCCTCCGATGAAAGCCGCTTGAAGCGCACGCGCGTTTCCACGAGCCGCGTCTTGATCGCGTTCTTTGGCGTGACCAGACAAACCCCTGAATAAACGCGATGCGTGCGGCCCGATAACAATCGCAAACAGACAGCGGCTTCTT
>JAKFYO010000044.1 GCA_021730825.1 Hyphomicrobiales bacterium | reverse complement strand
CAGGCTGGCTGCCATCGAAGTCGCGGTGACGCATAACAAGCGCTGGCATGCGTTCCTGGGCGCGATTGATCCTTCGTTTGCGAAATCCGGCCCCGGCCAGGTGCAGATGGCCGACACCATCGCGCATGCACGCGAACAGGGCTTCCTCGCCTATGACCTTCTCGCGCCCGCCGATCCCTTCAAGCGCGTGATCGCAACCGGCGCGATTGCGGTCTGCGACTACGCATTGCCATTGAGCCTCCAAGGCCAAGTCGCGGCCCGTGCGTTCCGCTTCGCGCCCCAAGCCAAATCGCTGCTTTCCAAGCTGCCCGCGCCGATCCGCTCTGCGGCGAGAACACTGCTCCGCCTCCACTAACCTCCTCCCATCTTCTCGGCATATTTCGCGGCCATGCTTTCTGGCCGCGAAATTCAATGGAGAAACGAAATGCGTTTCATGGTCATCGTGAAAGCGTCGAAGGATTCCGAGGCCGGCAAGATGCCGACCGACAAACAACTCGCCGACATGGGCAAGTTCAACGAAGAGATGGTGAAAGCGGGCATGATGCTCGACGGCGCTGGCTTGAAGCCGAGCGCGAAAGGCGCACGCATTATTTTCAAAGGCGGCAAAGCGAATGTGATCGACGGCCCTTTCCCCGAAACCGAACAACTGGTCGCCGGCTTCTGGGTCCTGCAGGCAAAGTCGCTCGACGACGTGAAGGAGATGATGAAGCGCTGCCCCGAATTGCATGATGGCGGCGGCGAACTCGAAATCCGTCCGTTCTACGAGCTTGAGGACTTTGCGCCCGGCGATGGCCTCAAGATTCACGAGAAGCTGCGTGACGAGATGGCGGGCAAAAAATAGCGCCCTGCGGGGCTTTTCTTTGTTCTCTTTTTGTTCTAGTCTATCCGGTCCTCTAAAGAGTGCCGCGTTATGGGCCGTTTCACCTACCTGACCATCGACTTCAACTCCTACTTCGCAAGCGTCGAGCAGCAGATGGAGCCGCGCCTGCGCGGACGCCCGGTCGCGGTCGTACCGATCGCGAATACCGACAAGACCTGCGCCATCGCCGCGAGCTACGAAGCCAAGGCCTTCGGGGTGAAGACCGGCACCCGTATCTGGGAAGCCAAAGAACTGTGCCCGGATTTGATCTGCGTGCCCGCACGCCACGACCTCTATGTCGACGTGCATGAAAAACTCAAAGAGCAGGTCGAGAACAACGCGCCGATTTTATTTACCGGCTCGATTGACGAATTCACCTGCAAGCTGATCGGCGACGAATGCGAGCCGGACAATGCCCGGAAAATCGCGCGCAACATCAAGTCGAGTATCCGCGAGAATGTCGGCGTTTGCCTCACTTCCTCCATCGGCATTGCACCGACCAAGCTGCTTTCGAAAATCGCCTCCGACATGCAGAAGCCTGACGGCCTGACATTGATCGAGCAAAAAGACCTGCCTCATGTCCTGCATCCGCTGCAACTCACCGACCTTCCCGGCATCGCGCGGGGGATGGAAGCGCGGCTGCATCGCGGCGGCGTGCGCGACATCGCTTCCCTGCTTTCGCTGGAGCCGAAAGAAGCGCGGCATATCTGGGGCTCGGTCGGCGGCGAGCGTTACTGGTACGAATTACAGGGCATCGATATTCCGAGGCTTGAAGGCGGCCGCCGCACCATCGGCCACTCGCGCGTACTCTCGCCCGACATGCGCTCGCCCGGCCGCACCCGCATCGTGAGCCGCGCGCTTCTGATGAAAGCCGGAACGAGATTGCGCCGCTATGGCCTCGCCGCCAGCGCGCTCGGCCTTTCCGCCCGCCGCGCGCACCAGCCGAGCATGGTTGCGGAAACCACTTTTTCTCCCACGCAGGATTCCTTCACGCTGCTGGAGACGCTGGACGATCTCTGGCGGCAGTTCCCCCGCTCGCGCGAGCCGTTCAAGAAAGTTTCCATCTGGATGATGCGGCTTTCGCCAGTCGAAACGCGGCCACGCGATCTGTTCATCGAAACGCGCCCCGATGGCTTTACAAAGAAAGAAATTCTCTGGCGCTCGGTAGACAAGCTCGTCGCGCGCTATGGCCGCGAAACGGTAACGCTCGCCTCGCAAAAAGACCTCGGTCTGCAATATCTCGGCGCCAAGATCGCGTTCACCCGCGTACCGGACGCGCAGGAGTTTCGGGAATAACGCACGGCGTGATGAACAATTGTTCAGTCTGCGCGTTATTGCATCGGGCATTGCTGTCTAAAGTTTAATGCGCCGCTCTGCATTTCGCAGGAACCAGCGCCGCAATTTGCGCATTATATCCGCGCCTGACGGCAACTCTTCCACCCTCGGCGCGGAGCCGTAACCCGCGCTCGCCTTGGAGCGCGCATGGCCTTCGTGCGTCTACCTTACTTTCGCGTTTCGCCTGCGATGATCGCCGCCTTTCTGGCGGCGATTTTGATGCTGCTGATCCCTGCGATCTGGAACCGTTTTCCGTTCCTGTTCTTCGATAGCGGCGCGTACTTCGAGCGCACATTCGACGGCAGCTTGAGCGCCGGACGCTCGATGGCATACGGCGCATGGCTTGCAGCGCTGCGCTTTCCGAATTTCTGGCCGGTCGCAATCGCACAGTCCGCGCTCAGCGTCTGGCTGATCTATCTGATGCTCCGCACCCACGGGCTTCGGGCGCGGCCGGTTGCGTTGCCAGTGACGCTCCTGCTGATCGTGGCTTTTCTTGCTGTCGCGACGGCGCTGCCCTGGTTCGCGGGTCAGCTGATGCCGGATCTGCTCGCCGGTTTGGCGGTGCTTTCGTTTTATCTGATAGTGTTCAAGCGCGAAGAACTGCATCGGGTCGAGCGCTACGCCCTGATCGCGCTGATCGTGTTCGCGGGTGCTGCGCATAACGCGACCTTCGCCGTGATGATCGCACTCACCGCCGCCGCGGCATTCTTCTTTCTGACCAATCGCGAACTCGTGAAAGCCGCCGGATTGAAACTGGCGGCGGTCGCCGTTCTCCTGACGGCGCTGGCGGTGCCTTCGCTGAACTTCGCGTTCGCCGGCCAGTTCGCCTGGACGCCCGGCGGCGCAAGCTTCATCTTCAGCCGCCTCGTGCAGGACGGCATCGTCGCGCGCTATCTCGCGGATAACTGCCCGGACCGCACCATCAAGCTCTGCAAATTCGAAAAGCAGATTCCGAAAACCGCGGACGATTTCCTGTGGCATCAGGGCCCGAAAGGCCCGTTCGTCTCGATCGGCGGCTGGGTCGATGGCGCCGAGGAAATGAAGCGGATCACGCTCGACAGCCTGCTCCAGTATCCGGGCATGCATATCCGCACTGCGCTCTATTCCACGGGCTTGCAGCTCGTCCGCGTAAAATCCGGCGACGGTCTCGTGCGCGAAGTCTGGAGCGCCTACGAAGCGATTGCGCGGCTCTATCCCGAAGCCAATGTGGCGGTGAACACGTCGCGGCAGCGCTTCAACCTGATCGGCAGAACGATAGAATCGTTCAACACTTTTCAGGTGCCGCTGACGCTCGGCTCGATGGCGTTGCTGCCGCTGCTCCTCCTGCTTGCGTGGCGGCGTGGAAGCTTGCGCGACACCGATATGTTCGCGGCAACCCTTATTCTCGCGTTGCTCGCAAACGCCTTCGTCACCGGTGTGCTGTCGAACCCGCATCACCGCTACGGTGCGCGTGTTGCATGGATCGCGCCGTTCCTGTGGTCGCTGGTGATTGTGCAGCTCCTGGTCCTGCGCCGCGAATGGCAACCTGTCGCCACAAATTGGCTGATTGCGCTCGGATTGCTGCCGAAGCCCGCAACAATCGAAATTCCGATGAAGCCGGAAGACAAGCGCTAGGATTTCGCGATCGTATCGAGAATATCCGCGAGCGCTTCCGGCGCGGTGACATGCGGCGAGTGGCTCGCATCCATCTCGAAATGCTGCCAGCCTTCCTTCTTCGCGCGCTCCAGAAACTGCCGGAACGGGTCGCCGGGATTGTGCCGCTGCGCATAAATGTAGCTGCGCGGCATTTTCGGCTCCCCGTTCTCAAGCAATAGCGGCTCCTGAAAACACGCAAGCGGCTGGTGCACGCGGCGCGGCGTGATCCAGTCGATGTCGCGTGGGCTCGTGTCTGGCGGCGGCGGCGAAGGCGGCAGCTTCCAGCCATCGACCACACCGGCAAGCCTGCGCTCGCGCTCTTCCGGCGACACCATATCGAGCACGCTCTGCCCGTGCTGGGGCACAAAGGCGTCGAGATACACGAGTTTCGAAATACGTTCGGCCGCGAGGTCTGCGACGCCCGTCGCAACCATGCCGCCGTAAGAATGACCGATCAGGATCGCGTCGCGCACGTCTTCCATTTGCAGGACCAGCAACATGTCCTGAATGTGCGTCTCGAGCCCGATCAGCGAGGTCGCGAGATGCACGCGCTCGCCGAGCCCTGTGTAGGTAGGCGTGATCAGCTCATGCCCCTTCGCGCGCATCAGCGGGTGCATTTTCTTCCAGACCCAGCCTGCGGACCAGGCACCGTGAGCGACGATGAAAGTAGCCATACTCTTACCCTCTCTGCTCGTCATGGCCGGGCTCGTCCCGGCCATCCACGCCCTTCAAAGTCGAAAACCTGGAAAGCGTGGATGCCCGGCACAAGGCCGGGCATGACGAAGAATTAGACGCCGAGCTTCTTTTGCAGGCTCGAACTCGTCGTCGTGTATTGGAACACGAGACGCTTGTCCGGGAAAATGATCTTGTGCGCAGCGTGTGACATCAGCGCGGCTTCATGGAAGCCCGAGAGAATGAGCTTCAGCTTGCCGGGATAAACATTGATGTCACCGATCGCGAAAATGCCGGGCTCGCTGGTCTCGAACTTCTCGGTATCGACCACGATGCGCTCCTGATCGAGCTTTAAACCCCACGTGCCGACCGGGCCGAGCTTGATCGTGAGCCCGAAAAACGGCAGCAGCGCATCGGCCTCGATGCCAAAGGTGGAATTGTCTTCACGCCGCGCGATCACCTTGCGCAAGACACCATTCTCGCCTTCAAGCGCATGCAACTGGCCGAGTTCGAAATCGATCTTCTTTTCCGCGACCAGCGCCTTCATCTTGTTCACGCTGTCGGGGGCCGCACGGAACGCATCGCGCCGATGAAGCAACGTCAATTTCTTCGCAAGCGGCGCGAGATTGATTGTCCAGTCGAGCGCGCTGTCGCCGCCGCCCGCGATCACGATGTTCTTGCCGCGAAACTTTTCCATGCTTCGCACGAGATAGGACACGGATTTGTTCTCGTATTGGTCGATACCGGCCAGCGGCGGCTTCTTCGATTCGAACGATCCGCCGCCGGCAGCGATCACCACGACCTTCGTTTCGATAGTTCCGCCGATATCCGTCTTCAGCCGGAAACCGCCGTCGATACGCTCCAGCGTTTCGACACGCGAGCCGTATTCGAAGGTCGGTTCGAACGGCTTGATTTGCTCCAGAAGGTTTTTGACGAGCCCCGCGCCCGTCACCATCGGCAGGCCGGGAATGTCGTAGATCGGCTTCTCGGGATAAAGCTCCGCGCATTGTCCGCCGGGCTTGTCGAGAATGTCGATGACATGCGCCTTGATGTCGACGAGGCCGAGCTCGAACACAGCGAAGAGGCCGACCGGCCCCGCGCCAATAATGACCGCATCGGTTTTTCTGACTTCGCCCATCGCGTCTCTTAAATCCCGGAATTTCGATGTGATACGCAGCTTTCGCCGCGCGATATAGAACTACCCCCTGAAACTTCGCAACTTCGATCAACGCAGCACAGCTACTATCTTTCCATGACGAAGCCCGAAACCCGCATAGATTATGGCCGCCGCATCGCGCGTGTCACCGATCACATTGCCGAGAACCTGGACGGCGATCTGAACATGGAGCGGCTCGCGGAAGTCGCGCACTTCTCGCCGTTCCACTTCCATCGCATCTATCGCGAGGCGACCGGCGAAACGCTCTCCGACACGGTGCGGCGTCTGCGGCTGCATCGCGCAGCGGTCGAACTCTCCCGCGAAGACACGCCGCTGGAGCGCATCGCCAGGCGCGCGGGCTACGGCACGCTTGCGGCTTTCTCACGCGCCTTCGCATCCGACTACGGCGTTCCGCCCGGCGCCTATCGCCTGCGCGGAAAATTGCTGCCGCCATCACCCAAGCGCCCCCACGAAACCATCATGCCCTATCGCGTCGAGATCGAACCTTTTCAAGGCGTCCGTTTGGCTGCGATCGCACACAGCGGCGACTACCAGAAAGTCGGCAACAGTTTCGCGAAGGTACAAATCCTGTTCGCCGCTCACGGACTGCTGGTCTCGCGCTCTTTCGGAATCTACTTCGACGACCCGGAAAGCATTCCTGAGAACGAGCTTCGCGCAGAAGCCGGGCTCGTCACAGACGGGACGATTCCTTCGCACGAAAAAATCCGCGAAGTAAAAATTCCCGCGATGCTTTGCGCGAGCGTGTTGCACAAAGGCCCTTACGCAGAGCTCGAGCGCGCGTACCGTTATCTGTTCCGCGAATGGCTGCCGTTGAGCGGACACGAAGCCGCGGACTTCTCCTGCTTTGAAGAATACCTGAACGACCCTCGCGAAACGCCGCCCGGCGAACTGCTCACCCGCGTCCATCTCCCGTTGAAAGGTGACTTATGAAAATCATGGACAGCTACCCGCTCATCACGGCCAAAGACATGCGTGCCAGCCGCGACTTCTTTGTGAAACATTTCGGGATGCAGGTAATCTTCGAAGCCGACTGGGTGACGATGCTGGGCGACACCGAAAGCGGAAAAATCGCGATCGGCTTCATGACACCGGACCACCCGACCAATCCGCCAGGGCCGGAAGTCTTTGACGGCAAGGGCATGATCGTGACAATTCAGGTCCGCAACGCCGCCAAGGCCTGCGCCGCGCTCAAGGCTGAAGGTCTGCACATCTTCTACGATCTGCATGACGAACCCTGGGGCCAGCGTCGCTTCACGCTCACCGATCCGTCGGGCGTCATCGTCGATGTGGTCGAACAGACGCGGCCCGCGGAAGGCTATTGGGAAAAATATATGACCGCCGGATCGCCGGCACTCACATAATCGTTGATTGCAAAGACCAAGCCGCAGGCGCAATCTTGCCCGCGTGAAGCTTGCGAAGCGGATATTCGGACAGCAGCAGCGCCTGGCGCTGCTGCTTTTCTTTTCGCTCACGCTCGCAGTCCCCGCCGCCGCGCAGAACACATTCCGTGAAGAACTTCGTATCCCGATGGCCGAAGCGGGTGAGCGCGGCTTGCAGGCCCTTTTCATCCGCCCGAATGCGCCGGGCCGTTATCCGCTTGCAGTCTTCAGTCACGGCGCGCCACGCGATGCCGAGCAGCGCCGCAAAATGTCGCCGCTAGGGTCGCTGCCGGTTGCGATGGAATTCGTCCGGCGCGGCTACGCGATCGTGATCGTTATGCGGCGCGGCTACGGCACTTCCGGCGGTAATTATTCCGAAGGCGTCGCTTGCGATAGGGACGGTAATTTCACTGCTTCAGGACAACTTGCCGCCGCTGATATCCGCGCAGCATTAGAGTTTGTAGCAAAGCGCGCAGATGTCGATCCGAATGTGATGATTGCAGTGGGCGAATCCGCGGGCGGCTTCAGTTCGCTGGCACTTTCCGCCAACCCGCCGCTAGGCCTTAAAGCGGTAATCAGTTTCGCGGGCGGGCGCGGTTCGACCGGACCGTTTCAGATCTGCCAGCAGGAAAAATTGATCGACGCTTTTGCAAATTATGGAAAAACATCGCGCATCCCGACGCTCTGGATTTATGCCGAGAACGACACCTTCTTCGAGCCTCGTGTCGCGAGACAATTCCATCAGGCGTTCGTCAATGCCGGCGGCATGGCCGAATTCATCGCGCACCCGCGGCACGGCGATGACGGGCACAGCTTCGTCTATCGCGGCGTCACGCTATGGACGCCGTACATCGACAGCTTCCTGCAAAAGCACAAGCTGCCACGCCGCGCCGAACTCTTACCGGTAACGGTCTCCGTGCTTCCGGCACCGCCGCAACTCTCCGGAAGCGGGCTACGTTCGTTTCAGGATTTTCTGCGTGGCGGCGAAAACCGGGCTTTCGCGGTCTCTCCGGCCGGCGCTTATGGCTGGCGATCTGGCGTGGGTTCACGCGAAGATGCGATCAAGGACGCGCTGGCAACCTGCAAAAAATACGGCGAAGGCTGCAGGCTCTACATCGTCAACGATGAGATCGTGAACCGCCTCAGCCCTGCTGCTCCGGGGTATGGACGATGAGACCGTCGAGTTCGTCCGTCACTTTGATCTGACACGAGAGCCGCGAAGTCGGCCGTACGTCGAACGCAAAGTCGAGCATGTCCTCTTCCATCGGCGCAGGCTTGCCGACCTTCCCCGTCCAGGCGTCGTCCACATGCACGTGACAGGTCGCGCAGGAGCAGGCACCCCCGCACTCGGCCTCGATGCCGGGCACGCCGTTCCTGATCGCGGCTTCCATGACAGTCGTGCCGGCTTCGGCATCAACGGTACGGCTGGTGCCGTCGTGTTCGATGTAGGTGATCTTGGGCATGCGGGAGGAGAGACTTCGATGGAGCGCGGGCCGGCGCGGAAAAAAGGCCGCCCCCTATATAATGTGCGGCCGCGAATTGCGAGGGCTTAGCTTCAGGCCGCGATCCGCTCGGCTTCGCTGCGGGCTTCTGCCGCAAGCTGTACGAGCCGTGCGACCGAGTCTGCCTCACCGAGTTCCACGGATTCCGCAGCCTTGGCCAGTTCGAACGCGCCGATACCGAGGGCTGCGCCCTTCAGCGCATGCGCGGTCGCGGAACGCGTCTCGGCGCTCCCATTCTCGATGATCGCAATGAGGTTTGCCGCTTGCGATGTGAATAAGCGCAGCACTTCGCTTCGAAGCGCGTGATCGCCGAAGGTCGCGGCGTCCAGATGTTCGAGATCGATCGATGTCATCGCCAGCGACTATGCGCGGGCGACGGTAAACAGGCCCTCAAGACTTATGTCATCAAGCCTTGGGCATTCTCCGCCGCTTGGCGGGATCGACACCGAGCACCCGGTAGCCCTCGTCGGTCAGGCGGCACACCAGCCAGTCCGGATGGATCGGGTTCTTGCTCCAGGGTTCCGCCCAGCCATGCTGGAGGCAGGCACGGATGGTCACCTTGGGGATTTCCTGCCCGTCCTCATCGAATAAAGGCAGCTTGCCGCCGGGCTGGCTGACCCCCCGCTGGAGGTAGCGGCGCTGCGCATCGGAGCCCCCGGCATCGCTCTGCCAGGGCTTGGGGCCTTGCAAGTTGAGCCGCTTCCCCCGCGCCATTGCTCATTCCGTATGGTGAACAAGACGTTAAGCCGTTAACGATGTTTCTAGACTGGGCTGGATAAGCGTTCCTTTTCCACACGCCAGCACGGTAAGATAACGCAAGCGGTGGACCGGAGTCCCGGCCGGCCGGCATTTCTTTTATTTTGAAAGAAAAGCCGCCTCGGGGCCGAAGAGCGTTGGTCCTTTGAGTAATTTCCGGCCCGAGCGGCATGTTGCCGGTCGCGGTTTCGAGTACGGACCGGAGGCAAGTTGTGAAGAATAAGAAGTCCCAAGATCCGACCGAAGCAGCGCTGTCTGCGATCGAAGACGCGCTGAACATCGGCAAGGAAGCTCCAGAAGTATCGCCGCCGGCAAACACTGACCGGCGCAGCGAGCCCGAGCGCCGCGCTGATGCGCGCGCACAGGAGCCCGCCGGAGAAGTTTTTGCACAACGCTCCCGCGGTACCCGCGAGCGTTTGCCCCGCCCCGCCGCGAACGACGACCGCCAGTCGGTCGGCCAGATTCTGCAGGCGCTGCACCGCAAGCCGTCTGGCGCGCCTGTCATGTTCGCGCTGCTCGGCTCGATCATCTGGATCATCGGCGGCGCGGCCATTGCCGCGACCCAATTCCGCACCGATAGCGGCGCAGTGATGCGCCTGAATGAAATCGCGGCACAACCGAGCTTCCTTCCCAGCCTCGCCGCGATCTTCCTGCCGCCGCTCCTGTTCTTCATGACGGCGATGCTGATCCGCCGCTCGCAGGAAATGCGCCACATCTCCCGCGCGATGACCGAAGTCACGCTGCGTCTTGCCGAACCCGAAGGCGTCTCCACCGACGCCATCGTCTCGGTCGGCCAGGCGATCCGCCGCGAAGTCGCGGCCCTCGGCGACGGCATCGAGCGCGCCATTGCGCGCGCTTCTGAACTCGAATCCATGGTGCGCGGCGAAGTCGCGACACTCGAACGCGCTTACGACGAAAACGAAGGCCGCGTGCGGGCGCTCGTCACCGAACTGCACGGCGAGCGCGATGCGATCGTCGAGCATTCCGGCCGTCTGCGCGACGCAATCGCGAACGCGCACGAGGCATTCTCGTTCGACGTGCAGAACATCGCCGACCGCGTTTCCGGCGCACTGGATAACGCGACCGGCCGCATCACCGACAACATCATGCTGCGCGCCGAGGATGCACGTACGCAACTGATCGAGTCCGGCAACACGATCGTCGACAACCTCATGGATAAGAGCGCGGAAGCGAACCAGCGCCTGCTCGAATCCGGCGGCACTGTCGTCGAAAGCCTGTCGAACAAGAGCGCGGAAGCGACGCAACGCCTTACAGAGGTCGGTGTGCAGATTGCGAAAGCGATCGCGGACCGCAACGACAAGGTGTCCGAAGCGCTGCAGCAGTCGACGACCGACATGCACGCGAAACTCGCGGAACGCGCAGCCAGCATCTCGCAGATGATCGCGGAAAGCGGCCAGACTTTCGAAAACACCATCGGACAGCAGCTTCAGAACCTCGCGGACAGCGTAGCCACGAAGGGCAACGAAGTCGCAAACCGTATCTCCGCGGATTCCGGTGCGCTCAGCGCGAAGATGACCGAGAGCGTGCAGACTTTCGACACCACCGTGAAAGTACACGGCAGCAATCTCGTCAACGAGATGAAGAACGCCATCACCGGCGTCACCGAAGCTTCCCGCGACAATCTTGCGGCCCTCGATCAACGTGTGGCCACCAAGATCGGCGAAGTTTCGGAGCAGATCGACCAGCGCATCGTCCGCATCGAAAGCACGCTCGACGAGCGCGCGAAGTCGCTCAACGAAACGCTTGCGAACCGTACCCTCGATTTCTCGAAGACCATCACCGAAGGCTCGAAGGCCGCGACCGACGCGGTAGACCAGAGCGTTACCGGCATGGGCGAATACTTCTCCGCGAAGACCGCCGAGATGGCGGCAACGCTCTCCGAGCGCGCCGCGAAGATCGACGAAACGCTCGGCAACCGTGCGATGCAGCTCACCGAGACTCTCGACACGCGCATCAACAAATTCGAGGAACTGGTCGTCAACCGTCTCGAAACCGTGACCAGTTCGATCGAGCAGAAGGGTGTCGCCTCGGCGGACCTCCTGGTCGAGCGCGTGAACTCGGTCAACGAACACATTCGCGGGACCGCAGCACAGGTCGAAAAGAACCTCACCGATCTCGCCGACGGCATCACCAAGAACTTCATCGAGCGCGTCAACAACATCTCCGGCGCGCATGAAACGCTGCGCACGGAAGTGCGCGACATCATCTCCGAATTGGGCCAGACCCATGGCCTGTTGCAGGCGGCAATCGATACCGCCTCCTCCACCCTCGGCCCGATCGAAGGCAAGGTTGCCGAGAAGGTCACGACCTTCCACCAGACGCTCGAGAACGTCATCAATGCGACGCGCTCGACCGCCGAACGGATGGATACCCAGATCCGCGATCTGAACGAATCTTCGAACGGCGTGCTGCGCGATGTCTCCAACCTCGCGCTCCGCTTCGAAGAACAGGTTCGCCTCGTGACCTCCACGAGCAACGCGCTCAGCGAAACGCACAAGCGTATCGACGACGGCCTCGCCAATCGCCGTGACGCGATCGACCACATCACCGGCGTGCTTGCAGAGCGTACCGGCGACTTGGAAGAACGTCTCACCCGTTTCAACAAGATGCTGGAAGACACCTTCGCGCACGCGCAGGGCAAGGCCCAGGATGTCGCGCGCATGGTCGCCGAGTCGACCGCAGGCGCAACGCAATCGATCGCGCGGCAGTACGAATTGATCCGCAACTCCTCGGGCGAAGAGCGCGAGCGCACCAGCGTCGCACTCAAGGATACCTATGACGAGGCGATGCAGTCGGTGAACGCCATGTTCTCCGAAGCCAATTCTCGCTTCCTCGAGGCGTCTCGCGATCTGCGTGAAATTTCGGACGATATCCAGCGCACGCTCGACACCACGCGCGAGGAGATCCGCCGTACCGTGTTCGAACTGCCAACCGAGACCAAGGAAAGCGCGAACGCGATGCGCCGCGTCGTTGCCGACCAGATCAAGGCGCTTTCCGAACTCAACGACATCGTTGCACGTCACGGCCGCGGTTCAGATCAGGCCTACGACTATCGCGAAGAGGAAATGGCCGCTGTCGGCGGACGCGCCTCGCCGCGCAACGCGCTGCCGCGCCCGCAGTATGACGACGGCGGCACTCTACCGCCCGCGCCGCCCGCCCCGTCAGCTCGCGCACGCGAGGAAGCGCCGGAGCCGCGGACGCCGCAGCGCAAGCCTGCCGACCGCAGCGCGCGTTTCGACGAAGCGCTGAACAAGAAGGCACGCCCGGTTGAGCCGCAAGCGGAAGACACCTCGACCGGGATCGAGTCGCTCGACTCGCTCTCTATCGACATCGCCCGGATGATCGACCACGACGCTGCCGCCGAAGCGTGGGAACGCTTCAAGCGTGGCGAACGCGGGGTCTTCAACCGCCGCCTCTATACGAATGCCGGTCAGAAGACCTTCGAGGAAATCCGCAAGAAATATCGCCGCAATGCGAATTTCCGCGAGACGGTCGACCGCTATATCGACGAGTTCGAGAAGCTTTTGGAGCAGGTCTCCCGCGACGAACGCGGTCAGGCGCTGACCAAGACCTACCTCACCTCCGAAACCGGCAAGGTCTATACTTTGCTTGCTCACGCGGCAGGCCGCCTCGGCTAAGCCGCAAGCGAAACGAATAGAAAAAAAGCCCGCGGGTCTCGCGGGCTTTTTTATTTCTAGAGCCAGACGATGCGCCATCGTGTCAGATGCGGCGCGAAGTCCACTTCACCATCTGCACGAGCACGTCGGAGAAAGCCTGATCGAGCGCGAGTGTCGCTTCCGATCCGGAAGTGCCGGCGGCGGCGACTCGCGACGACAGCACCGTCGCCGCGGCGATGCGGCCGCCACGCTGATAGACGATTTTCACCGAGAGCTCGACCGAGGCCTGCGGGCTCTCATAGGCGAGAATGCCGAACTGGCGGATTTCGACCACCAGCAAATAGTCGGCGTTGACGCGATCCTGTGTCTTCGCAACCGCGCGGATGCGCGAAGAATTCTCGAAAGACTGCACGATCCGCGCCTGCATCAGCTTGGGCAGGCGATCGACCCATTGCGCATCCGAAAGATACGCGACCTGTCCGGCGGCAGGCGAAATCACGATCTTCTCGGTGTCTAAAATCTGGAGTGCGCTCGGCTGCTCGATCGCGAGAAGCCCGCGCGCGCGCGGCGGCAAGCTGCCGAAATTGGTTGGCGCGGAAAGATCGAAGGTCGGCGTTGGGTTGTTCCCGGTGCCGACAATGCCGCCGAGCAAGCCGCCGCTGCACGCGCTGACGGAAAATGCCAGCACGAGGCACAGCGAGACCCTCGCCGCTCCCGCAACTTTCGACTTCAACACGCCACCCAGCCTCAACTTCAAACGCCTTCTCGTGAAAAACTTTTCTTATCGGTATTGCGGAACGGTTCCGCCGTTATTGAACAGAAACTGCCTCGGATTGCGCTCGATATTGCGCACCAGCCGGTCGATTTCCCCAACTGCGCGCCGCGCGTCGGAAGCCAGCGCCCGGTATTCGTTAAGTGCCGGTCCGGTTTGCTGCGAAACGCCGTCCGCGAGCTTCTTGATCGATTCGGCCGCCGCCTGCACTTCCAGAAGCGTGTCGTTGGAGCGCGTCGCAAGCACACGCGACACTTCCGATAAATCCTTCATGATCGACGAGATGCGCTGCTCGTTCATTTCGACCAGCTTGTCGAGGCGCTGCATCAGCTTTGCGGCCGCCTGGAACGCGTCCGTAGTCGGCTCAGCAACGAGACGCGGCGGACGATCGCCGCTCTTCGTTTCCATAAGCATGGAAGCGCTCGGAGCGCCGCCGGTCAGCGCGACCGCCGCGATACCCGTGAGGCCCTGATATTCGAGCGTCACTTTGGTGTCGGTCCGGATCGGTGTGCTTTTGACGACCTCGATGATCGCAACAACCGCACGCGGTATGTCGGGTACCAGCGCGAGGCTACGGACCTCTCCTACCCGGATACCGTTAAAATTGACGGTCGCGCCGCTACGCAGCCCTGCCACCGGGCCGTCGAAATAGATCTCGTACTGCGCCTTGGCCTCGCCCGTGCCGAGCCGCTGGAACCACCAGACGAACGCGAACACGCCGACCACGACGGCCAGCGTAAAGACGCCGATCATCACGTAGTTGGCCCGTGTTTCCATCGCGCTCTAACTCCTAACTCTTCTTGCCGTTCAGCCGGCTGGAGGCCCGTTTCCCGTGAAAATAGGCCTTAAGCCAGGGATGATCGGATTTTAGCATGTCCCCAATGGGGCCTGTCGCAATGATCTTCCCATCGGCGAGGGCCGCGATCCGGTCGCATGCGGAATGAAGACTGTCGAGGTCGTGCGTTACCATGAATACGGTAAGCCCCAAAGTCTGCTGCAGGGCCTTGATCAGGTCGTCGAACTCGCCGGCCGAGATCGGATCGAGGCCGGAGGTGGGCTCGTCCAGGAACACGATTTCCGGGTCCAGTACGAGGGCACGCGCGAGAGCCGCGCGCTTGATCATGCCGCCGGAAAGCTGGGACGGATATTTCTCCGCGACGAATGCCGGCAGGCCGACCATCTCGAGCTTTGCAATTGCGATCTCGTCCATCAGGCGCTCGGACAGATCGAGATATTCGCGCAACGGAAACTGGATGTTCTGACGAACCGTGAGCGATGAAAACAACGCGCCATGCTGGAACAATACGCCCCAGCGGCGCTCGATCGCCTGCCGCTCTTGTTCATTCATCTTGTCGAGGTCACGGCCGAATACTTCGATGGTGCCCTTTTGCTTTTGCACGAGGCCGATGATGGTGCGGAGCAACACCGATTTGCCGCCGCCGGAGGCGCCGACGAAGCCGAGGATCTCGCCCTTCTTCACGTCAAGGTCGAGACCCTTCAGCACAGGATGATCGCTGAACGAAACCCAGATGTCGCGCACGCGAATGATCGGATAATTATCCGGCACCTTCGAAGGCGTTGGTGCCCGATCTTTTGCGGTTTCCACATTCGCCATCTGCGTCACCAATCGATGCTGGCGAAGAAGATCGCGAATGCGCCGTCGAGTACGATCACGAGAAAGATCGATTTTACGACCGACGCCGTGGTGTGTTCGCCGAGCGACTCCGCGCTGCCCTGCACGCGAAAACCTTCGACACATGCGACGAGCCCGATGACCGCGCCCATGAACGGCGCCTTGATCATGCCGACCCAGAAGGTCGAGGACGAAATCGCATCGCGCAGGCGGTCCAGGAAAATCTCCGGCGCGAAGCCGCCATAGAGCCAGGCAATCATCATGCCTCCGAACAGCGCGGACATGCTGCCGATGAAGGTCAAGAGCGGCAGCGCGATGATCAGCGCGATCATCCGCGGCAGGATCAGGATTTCCATCGGGTCGCGGCCCATGACCCGGAGCGCGTCGACTTCCTCGCGCATCTTCATCGAGCCGAGTTCGGCCGTGTAGGCGCTGCCTGAGCGGCCCGCGAGCATGATCGAGGTGATCAGCACGCCGACTTCACGCAGCACGAGCACGCCGACCATGTCGACGACATAGGTTTCGGCGCCGAATTTCCGGAAATGGAAAATGCCCTGTTGCGCGAGGATCGCCCCGATCAGGAATAGAATAAGCACGATGATCGGCACCGAGCGGAATCCTACCCGGTCCATCTGATGCACGATCGAAGTAAAACGGAATGTCCATGGGCGCACCAGCACGCGGAAGAACGAGACCACCGCGGCACCGAGAAACTGCACGAACTCGCCGGTATCCTTGGCGAAGCTGACCGCCATTTCGCCGAGGAAACTTAGGGTGCCGACAACCGGGTTCGGCTCGTCGTGTTCTTCGGTGTGTTTGCCGGTATTGGTCTGCTGCACTTCATCGAGCAGAATTTTGTAGCGCGGATTGAGCCCGACGATTTCGGCTTTCGCGCCCTTCTCCTCGAAGTCGCGGCGCATGCGCTCCAAGAGCCACGCACCCGTCGTGTCGAGTTGCTCGATATGGCTCGCATCGATCGCAACCGCTTTCGACTTTGCGCGCTTGCGCTCAAGCTCGGACACCAGATGCTCGGCCTGACCGGCGAACGACGAAATCCAGCGGCCGGCCGCCGAAAGCATAAGCTTTCCGGCTTCCTCTTTCTGACTGAGGGAAACGGCCTGCGCTGCCAAAACCTACTCCAACCGGCTTACAAACCCCGCCCGCTTTCCGGGCCGCGTCTGGCTGCTATTACTTACCACACGGGCATCAGGAGGCCGGACGGGCCGTCTA
>JAKFYO010000105.1 GCA_021730825.1 Hyphomicrobiales bacterium | reverse complement strand
GAACGTGCCCATCCACGGCATGCCTTCGACCACATCACCGACCATGCGCCCGACACGTTCTTTCATTTCGCGCGCGGCTTTGTTCGTGAACGTCACCGAGAGGATATTCGAAGGCCGTGCACGGCCGGTAGCAAGCAGATGCGCGATGCGCGTCGTCAGCACGCGCGTCTTGCCGGTGCCCGCACCCGCAAGCACCAGCACCGGGCCGTCGAGGCTCTCCACGGCTTCAAGCTGTTCCGGGTTCAAGCCGTCGAGATAAGGCGCCATCGTGCTCGCGCGGGCGCGCGCAGCGATGCCGCCGGGCTTCGGCTGCGGCGCTTCGTCGAGCGGAAACGGTTTGAATTGCGGGTCGGCCACCGGGCTTTTCTGAATGTCGTGATTCTAGGAACAAAATGGCATCGCAGGTGCCATTTGGCGAGGGTAAGGGGTCAAATGCCCCGCGAATTAAGGCTTAAATAGGCGCTATTTCCTGTCGCACTAGGTCGGCGGAACCCGAGCGCCTAAGTTAGAAAAATGTTCGAAGCGAAATTCCAGACCTTCCGGGACGAAGGCGACAAGACCCAGTCCGGCGCGCGGCTCAACGCGCTGCGTGCTGAGCTGAAACGGCAAGGTCTCGACGCCTTCATCTTCTCTCGCGCCGACGAGCACCAGAACGAGTACGTGCCGCCCGCCGAGGAGCGCGTGGCGTGGCTCACGGGCTTCACCGGCTCGGCGGCGATCGTCGTCGTGCTTGCCGACAAGGCCATACTATTCACCGACGGCCGCTACACCTTGCAGGCGAAAGACCAGATCGACGGCAAGTTGTTTTCGATCGAACACATGATCGAGAAGCCCGCCGCGAAATGGATCGCCGAGAATCTCCCGACCGGTTCGGTGTTGGCTTACGACCCGTGGCGCACGACCGCCGACGGCGTCGAGCGGCTGGAGAAGGCCGCGAAAGAAGCAGGCTCGCGGCTTGTCGCGGTAAAAGAAAACCCGGTCGATAAAATCTGGACCGAGCGCCCCTCTCCTCCGCTGACACCGGTCGTATTGCACGGCGTGAAATTCTCTGGCGAGGAAGCTGCAAAGAAAATCGCGCGCATCCGCGAAGTGCTCACGAAGGAAAAAATCGGCGTCGCCGTGCTTTCCGATCCCGCCTCGGTCGCATGGACCTTCAACATCCGCGGCAACGATGTCGCGCATACCCCGCTGCCGCTGTCATGGGCGATCCTTCCGCGCGAAGGAGAACCGCAGCTTTTTGTGGACGCGCGCAAACTTTCGAACGAAGTGCGCGACGCGCTTTCCAAACTCGCGGAGGTACGCGAGCCGCGCGAACTCGAAGTCGAGTTGCACGAAGCCGCACGCGGCAAAAATGTCAGGCTCGATTCCGCGACCGCACCCGCACGGCTTGCCGAGATCGTGACACAAGCCGGCGGCAGCATTTCGAAAGGCGCGGACCCGGTCACGAACCTGAAGGCGATTAAAAACGAAACCGAAATTACCGGCATGCGCGCAGCACATTTGCGCGATGGCGTGGCGCTCACGCGCTATCTCGCCTGGCTCGATCGCGAAGCGCCGGGCGGAAAGATTTCCGAAATCGACGCGGTCGCGGCACTCGAAACCTTCCGCCGCGAGACAGGTAAACTGAAAGAGATTTCCTTCCCGACGATTTCGGGTGCCGGCCCGAACGGCGCCATCGTGCATTACCGCGTGACGGAAGCGACCAACCGCAAGCTGAACTCCGGCGAACTGTTTCTGGTCGATAGCGGCGCACAATATGAAGACGGCACCACCGACGTGACGCGCACCGTCGCAATCGGCGCGCCGTCGCAGGAAATGCGCGAGCGTTTCACGCTGGTCTTGAAAGGTCATATCGCAGTCGCGCGTGCGATCTTTCCTGAGGGCACGAACGGCGCGCAACTCGACCCGCTTGCGCGCCGCGCACTCTGGGAAGCTGGCCTCGACTTCGACCACGGCACCGGTCACGGCGTCGGCAGCTATCTTTCCGTGCATGAAGGCCCGGCGCGCATCTCGAAACTCGGTAGCGCAGCACTTTTGCCCGGCATGATTCTCTCGAACGAACCCGGCTATTACAAAGCTGGCGCCTATGGCATCCGGATCGAAAATCTTCTTCTCGTCGAGAAGCGCAAAGCAGGCATCGAGAAGCCGCTGCTCGGCTTTGAAACACTGACCTTCGCTCCCATCGATCTGCGTCTTGTAGAACCGAAACTGATGAGCAGCGAAGAGATCGCGTGGCTCAACGCTTATCACGCGGAAGTAGACGCGAAGATCGGCCCGCAGCTCGACGCCGCTGACCGTAAGTGGCTCGCGCAGGCGGCCGCCGCGCTTAAAGCTTAAGCAGGGAACCGTACGGAACCCCGCGCGTTGAAACCTCACGCCATTTCAGACGTGAGGCTTGAATATGCTTTCAACCATTCTCATCGTACTTCTGATTTTGATCCTGGTCGGCGCATTGCCGCGCTGGCGCTACAGCGGCAACTGGGGCTATGGCCCCGGCGGTCTTGTCGGCGTGATCCTGGTTATCGTCGTCGTGCTTGCCCTTGCTGGAAGAATTTAATCACTTCCTGCCGATCAGCTTGAACCAGTCGTCTTCGCTCAAGACCCGGACGCCGTGCTTCTGCGCTTCTTTCAGCTTGGAGCCGGCACCGGGACCGGCGACGACATAATCCGTCTTCGCTGAAACCGAACCCGCTACTTTCGCGCCGAGACGCTCGGCCATCGCTTTCGCCTCGTCGCGCGTCATCTGTTCGAGCGAGCCGGTGAAGACGACGGTCTTACCCGATACGGGGCTGTCTTTGGCGACCGCTTCCATCGGCTCGATCTTGATTTCGTCGAGCAGCGCATTCAGCGCTTTCATGTTCTTCTTCTCTTTGAAGAACTCGACCACGGCTTCGGCAACGACCTCGCCGATGCCGTTGATGTTGTTCATCTCGGCAAACACTTCCTCGTTGCCCTTGCCTGCTGCAATCGCGGCATCGCGCAAGGCTTCCATCGTACCGTAGTGCCGCGCGAGGCGTATCGCGTTGGTCTCGCCGATATGCCGGATGCCGAGCGCGAAAAGCACGCGGTTCAACGCAATTCCTTCGCTCCGCGCTTTAATCGCGTCGAACAGATTTCGCACCGACGTCTTGCCGAAGCCTTCCTCGTTTTCGAGCTTCAGCTTTCCGTTGCGCTTCTCGAGTGTGAAGATATCGGCGGGCTCCTTCACCCAGCCCTTCTCGAAGAAGAATTCGATCTGCTTCTCGCCAAGGCCGTCGATATCGAAAGCATTGCGCGAGACGAAGTGAATGAGCGTCTGCACCGCCTGCGCGGGACAAATAAGTCCGCCGGTGCAGCGGCGATCCACCTCACCCTCCTCACGCACGGCATGGCTGCCGCAGACCGGGCAGGTTTCCGGAAATTTATAGGGCTTGGCGCTCTTCGGGCGCTTTTCCAGAACGACGCCCAGCACTTGCGGGATCACGTCGCCCGCGCGCTGGATCGTGACCGTATCGCCGATGCGCACGTCCTTGCGCGCGATCTCGTCTTCGTTGTGCAGCGTCACGTTCTGCACGGTGACGCCGCCGACGGTGACGGGCTCGAGTTTCGCGACCGGCGTCAGCTTGCCGGTGCGGCCGACCTGAATGTCGATATCCTTGACGACCGTCGTCGCCTTTTCGGCCGCGAACTTATGCGCGATCGCCCAGCGCGGGCTGCGCGAAACAAAGCCGAGCCGCTCCTGCCAATCGAGCCGGTCGACTTTGTAAACCACACCGTCGATGTCGTAAGGCAGCTCGGCGCGCTCTTCCTCGATCTTGCGATAGTGCTTGAGCAGTTCTTCCACGCTCTTGCACTTCTTCATCAGCGCGTTCACCGGCAGACCCCAGCGCTTCATCACTGCTACCGATTCCGATTGGGTGTCAGCCGGCAATTCGCTCGCTTCGCCCCAGGTATAGGCAAAGAATTTCAGGGGCCGTGCCGCGGTCATCTTCGGATCGATCTGGCGCAATGAGCCCGCCGCCGTATTGCGCGGGTTCACATAAAGCGGCTTGCCTTCCTTCTCTTGCCGCTTGTTGAGCGCAATGAAGTCGCCCTTCGTCATGTAGACTTCGCCGCGCGCCTCGAACACGGCGGCAACATCCTTGCCTTTCAGGGCGTCCGGCACATCCTTGATCGTGCGGATGTTGGCGGTGACATCCTCGCCTTCCGCACCGTCGCCGCGGGTCGCGGCCACCACGAGCTTTCCCTTTTCATAGCGCAGCGAACAGGAAAGCCCGTCGATCTTGGGCTCTGCGGTAATCACCAATTCGTCTTTTTCCGAGAGCTTCAAAAAGCGCCGGATGCGGTCGACGAAATCGGTCACGTCTTCTTCGGTGAAGGCGTTGCCGAGCGAAAGCATCGGCACCGCGTGGCGCACCTTCTTGAATTTTCCGGAAGGTGCCGCGCCCACTTTGTTCGATAGACTGGTCAGCGTCCGAAGATCGGGAAATTGCTGCTCGATTGCCTCGTAGCGGCGGCGCAGTGCGTCGTAGTCCGCATCCGATATGACCGGCGTATCCTGCTGGTAATAGCGCTTGTCGTGCTGCCCGATCTCAAGCTCAAGCCGAACATGCTCGGCTTTCGCTTCCTTGACGGAGAGTTCTTCGACGGGCTTCGGTCCGCCCGCTTTGGCTTGCTTCGCAATTTTCTTGGCCATAACGAAATTAAGCCGCCGCGCCGGCGATCAGGCGGTCCGCGGCCTTGCGCGCTTCATCGGTAACATCGGCACCGGAAAGCATGCGTGCGACTTCCTCGCGGCGCCTCGCCTCGTCGAGCGGCACGATCTTCGTGGAGACGCGCTTGCCGCCGTTGATGACATCTTTTGCGACCATGAAATGATTTGAAGCGCGGGCCGCCACTTGTGGCGCGTGCGTCACGGTCAGCACCTGCACCTTGTCGGCTAACCTCGCGAGCCGCGCGCCGATGGCATCCGACACCGCGCCGCCAACCCCAGTGTCGATTTCGTCGAACACGAGTGTCGGCGCAGAGCCGCGATCCGCAAGCACGACTTTCAGCGCAAGCAGAAAGCGCGCGAGTTCGCCGCCGGAGGCGACTTTCATCATCGGCCCCGGCCGCGCGCCCGGATTGGTCCTGACCCAGAACTCGACGCGGTCGAAACCGTCCGGTCCCGGCACAGCCGCGTTGTTCTCGATTTCGGTGATGAATTCCGCGCGCTCCAGCTTCAGCGGCGGTAATTCCGCGTTCACCGATTTGTCGAGCTTCTTCGCAGCCTGCTTGCGCGCAGCGGACAAAGCCTCCGCTACCGCGCGAAAATCGCTTTCTGCTTTTTTCGCAGCCGCCTCCAGCGCTTTCAGCTTCTCTTCGCCCTTGTCGATGGAAGCGAGATCGCCTGCGAAACGCTCGGCAACTTCCGGAAGCTTCTCGACCGGAGCGTTATATTTGCGGCCCGCTGCACGCAACGCGAACAGGCGCTCTTCGTTACGCTCCAGCTCCTGCGGGTCGTAGTCCGCGAGCCGCATCGCGGCCTCCAGGCCGCTCCGCGCCTCTTCAATGGAATTGAGTGCGGCTTCAAGCGCCTTCACCGGCCCGCCTACGATATCGGCTGCTTCCTGCTGGCGGCGTTCGAGACGGCGCAACGCCGAAGATAACTGCGGCACAGCGGAGTCGTTCCCCGCGATCGTATCGTAGGCGTCCTTCAGATCGCCGCCGACTTTTTCCGCGCGCATCAGCGATGCGCGGCGCTCCGCAAGCGCGGTTTCCTCGCCGGGCTTCGGCGCAAGCTTGGTCAGTTCATCGACCGCATTGCGCACGTAATCTTCTTCGCGGCGAGCGCGTTCCTGGCGTGCGCGTTCTTCCGAAACCTGCGTTTCCGTTTCCCGCCACGCATTCCAGAGCATGCGAACCTTGGCGGCGAATTCCGTGCTGCCGCCGAATGCGTCGAGCAGCGTGCGATGCGCCGACGGATCGACTAGCGCGCGGTCGTCATGCTGGCCGTGGATTTCCACGAGCCGCGCGCCGACTTCGCGCAAAATCTGCACGCTCACCGGCCGGTCGTTGATAAAGGCGCGGGTACGCCCGTCGGCAAGCTGCACGCGTCGCAGGATGACGTCGCCGTCTTCCTCGATCGCAAGATCGTTTGCGCGGAGAAATTCCCGCGCCGGATGCTTTTTCGGAAGGTCGAAGGCGGCAGCAACCTGCCCCTGCTCCGCACCGTCGCGAACAAGACCCGCATCGCCGCGCGCACCGAGCGCCAGCGCGAAACTATCGAGCACGATGGATTTGCCGGCCCCGGTCTCGCCGGTCAGCACGGAGAGCCGCCCGGAGAAATCGACATCCAGCCGGTCGATCAGAACGATGTCGCGGATTGAAAGATGGGCAAGCATGAATACGCACCGCATCGGCAAAGCCGATTCGGCCTCGGTTAGAACGAAACGTGATTGAAGATTAGCAGGAAGGACGCGTCAATTCATGACGCGGCGGCTGGAATTAGCCCGCGACGCTCTTCCAGGCGCGGCTGATCCAGGAGCCCTTGTCTTCCTGCGGAACATTGCCGCCGGTGGTCACGAGCGCATAGGCGTCCTTGTACCAGGGGCTTCCAGGGAAGTTGTGGCCGAGCACGACGGCGGCGGTCTGCGCCTCGTTGACAATACCGAGCGACATATAAGCCTCGGTAAGCCGCGCGAGCGCTTCCTCGACGTGACGCGTGTTCTGGTACTTGGTGACGACGACCTTGAAGCGATTGATCGCGCCGGTGTAGTTGCGGTTTTTCAGGTAATAGCGGCCGGTCACCATTTCCTTGGCGGCGAGCTGGTCGCGCGCGACATCGACCTTGCGGCGTGCGCTGGTCGCATATTCGGTATCCGGATATTTGCGGATCACTTCGTTCAGCGCATCTAGTGCGGTCTCGGTGCGGCGCTGGTCATGCTCGATGTTCGGAATTTCGTCGAACAGCGCAGAGGCTGCGAGATACTGCGCATAGGCCGCGTCCGGGCTGCCGGGATGCAGCGCCAGGTAGCGGCGCGCCGCGGCAACGGTCTCGGGATGTTTCTGGCCTTCGTAATAGGCGTAAGCCGACATCAGAAGCGACTTGCGGCCGAACTCCGAATACGGATGCTGGCGGTCGACTTCCTCGAATTTCTTCGCGGCAGCAGAGAAATCCTTCTTGTTCAGAAGCGTGAGGGCCTCGTTGTAAAGAAGGTCCGCGGGCTGGTCCGGCAGAAGCTCATCGTCTTTCTTGTCGCCCCAGAGACTGCCCAGGCTGAAGCCCGAGAAGCTGGCGCAGCCGGCGAGCGAAATACCGAGCGGCAGGATCGCGAGCACCCGAAGCGCTGCGGCAAAACCCGTGCTGCGAAACTTGTTGGAAAGCATCGGTACTCGAACCTGCTGATGAAGGGCCTATGGGCCCGTCCCTATATAAGCATGGGATAGCGAAACTAGCGTGTCACGGCTACGGCGCTAAAGGCCGAATCCGCCGCGATTATGGCTGAAAAAGTTAAGAAAGGTCAGCGCGATAGGCCGGGGAGACCTGGGCGCCGATTTCGGCGTGTCCACGGCGGCGCTTGGGCGCAGTTTCGGCTTCCACAACGGCCCAGGCGGAGCGGTCCGCCATCATGGCTGCGACAACGGCCGCATTAAGCTTATGACCGCCGCAAAGCGAGCGATAGCGGCCGAGGATCGGCAGGCCCGCCATGGCAAGGTCGCCAACCGCGTCGAGCGCCTTGTGGCGCACGAACTCGTCGGCGTAACGCAGGCCTTCCGGGTTCAGTACGCGGTCGTCGGCAAGGCAGATCGTGTTATCGAGCGAGGCGCCGAGCGCAAGACCGGCGCCCCAGAGCTTCGACACGTCGCGCATGAAGCCGAAGGTACGGGCACGCGAAAGGTCGTCGCGGAAAACGTCCGGCGTGATCATCCCGGCATAGCGCTGGCGGCCGATCGCGGCGTGCTCGAATTCGATTTCGACTTCGACGCGGAAGCCGGCGTCGTAAGGCAGCAGTTCAGCCGAAGCGCGGCCCTGCTCGACCTTGATCGGCTTCAAAATCTTGATGTAGCGGCGCGCCGCTTCCTGCGTTTCCACGCCGACGGCATCGATTGCCTCGACGAAGCTCGCGGATGAACCGTCGAAAGCCGGGATTTCTTCGCCCTCGACTTCGACCACGACGTTATCGATGCCTAGACCGCCGAAGGCAGCCATCAGGTGTTCGACTGTGGAGCATTTGGAGCCGTTGGTATCACCGATGACGGTAGCGAAATCGGTGTTACGAACGGCTTCAGGGCCTACCGAGATTTTTTTGCCGTGAAGTTTGAAGACGATGCCGGTGTTCGGCGCAGCGGGCAGAAGGCTGATGCGGGCCGGAGTACCGGAATGAAGGCCGCGGCCCGTGAGGTCCACGCGATCAGCGAGGGTGGATTGAAACTGAACTTGCATCCCGCCGTACCAAAGCCGCTCGAAAAGATCGCCCGGCTTTTGCCCCAGTTACTGTCCCAGCTCCAAGGCCACATTTCCCCGTGGTTTCTTGGATTTGGCGACACTACCCCCTCACCCCTGAGCCACAAGTCACGCTTTCTTACGCATTGTTACGAAATCTTGCCGGGTTAGCGGCTATTTTTCGCCACGATTTCAAGGGGCTGGCAACCTTGTCTGTCCCCAGGTTTTCCACAGGCGCCCAACTCGTGAGCAGGCCCAAAAACAAGACGCCCCGGCTTGGCCGGGGCGTCCAGAATCTTGGTCTTTAGGCTTAGGCTTGAGGCTTAAGCCTGGCGGCGCAGGAAGGCCGGGATTTCCAGATCGTCTTGGGCTTCCGCCGGACGGGCCGGACGGCTGCCCGGATCGAGCAGGCTACGGCCTTCAGGACGGCGAACCGCAACCGGCTCAGGCGCCACTTCAGCCCTACGGCGGGCCATGGTCTGCGGCGGCAAGAGATCGTCCTCGCTATCTGCCTTGCGGGTCTTACCGCTGAAGCTAGACGCGAGCTTCTCGAGCAAGTTCATCTGGCGCTTTTCGATCGAATGATCGTCAGTCATCTCCTCATTGCGAGCGCGCATCTGATTCTGCGCCGGCATCGGGAATTCGTCGATCCGCGGCATGCGCGGACGCAGCGGCGGCCGCTCCGCCTGTTCCGGCACATAGGGATCGAGATCTTCCGGCTCTTCGTTACGCGGCGACAGACGCTCCATTTCCTCGATCAGCGGCTGGAAGAAGGTCGGACGGCGCTCAAGCGGACGGATCGTCACTTCGTCGATCTCAGCCGAGGGTTCGGCATAGTCATCCGCATATTCTTCGTAGTGCTCTTCCTGCGGCAGTCCCGGCTGTAAGGAGAGCGGAATGTGCGGCACGTCAGCGGTGAAGTTGGTCGCGCGGACCGATGGCGACGGCGCCGGACGGCTGTGGTTCGAGAAGGCTTCGCGGTTCATGTCCGGATGCGAGACGCCCGCGGCGGGTTCGATACCCGTCGCAACGACCGACACGCGGACGATGCCTTCCAGGCTTTCGTCGAAGGTTGCGCCCAGAATGATGTTCGCGTCAGTATCGACTTCGTCACGGATGCGGGTAGCCGCTTCATCAACTTCGTGCAGTTTGAGGTCGCGGCCGCCGGTGATCGAGATCAGAAGCCCGCGCGCACCGCGCATCGTGGTCTCATCCAAAAGCGGGTTGTTGATCGCGTTTTCGGCTGCGCGCAGCGCACGGCTTTCGCCGGAAGCTTCGCCGGTGCCCATCATCGCCTTGCCCATTTCGCGCATGACCGTGCGCACGTCGGCGAAGTCGAGATTGATAAGGCCTTCTTTGACCATCAGGTCGGTGATGCAGGCAACGCCCGAGTAAAGCACCTGATCCGCCATCGCGAAGGCATCCGCGAAGGTGGTTTCCTTGTTTGCGACCCGGAACAGGTTCTGGTTCGGAATCACGATCAGCGTGTCGACATGCTTCGAGAGTTCTTCGATGCCGGCATCCGCGAGCTTCATGCGGCGCGAGCCTTCGAAGAAGAAGGGCTTCGTCACCACGCCAACCGTGAGAATGCCGAGCTCTTTCGCAACGCGCGCGATCACGGGTGCAGCGCCCGTACCGGTGCCGCCGCCCATGCCGGCAGTAACGAACACCATGTGAACGCCCTGGAGCATGTCGCGCACTTCCGCGATCGCTTCTTCGGCGGCACTTTTGCCGACTTCAGGATGCGAACCCGCGCCAAGACCTTGCGTGGCTTCTAGACCGATCTGGATCACGCGCTTTGCCTTCGAGGAGGTCAGCGCCTGCGCATCGGTGTTCGCAACCACGAACTCGCAGCCCTGCAATCCTGCCGCGATCATGTTGTTGACGGCATTGCCGCCGGCGCCACCGACACCAAAGACGGTGATGTGCGGCTTCAACTCCCGGATATCCGGCATCTGCAAATTGATCGTCATTTCGTCACCTCTTGCCGCGGCGGTTGCCGTGCCTACTGAACTCTCACTGCCGGGATACGCCGGCACGTTGTCTTCGATCATTAAAAACTGTCCTTGAACCAGCGCCCTACGCGCCGGAGGTAGTTGCCTTCTTGCGGCGCGAAGCGGCGCCGCGGTTCGAAATGTTCTCGTCCTGCGAATTGCGGATAGGCGGCGAGACCGGCTGCGACCGCAAAAGCCGGGCTGTGTGCCGCGCGATTGAGACCTGCGACTGCGCGCGGAACTGCGACGCGGACGCTTGCGTCGAACATGCGGCTGGCGAGTTCGCCGACGCCGCCGAGCTGCGCACCGCCGCCGGTCAACACAATGCGGCGGCCGGTGAGATTGAGAACGCCCGCCTGCGACATGCGCTCGTGCAGCATCTCGAAAATCTCGTCGATGCGGGCGCGCACGATGCGGATCACCTGCGCGCGGGTCGTGGAATTACCGCGGTCGTGCGAACTCGCATCGATCGCAGGCACCATGATGAGATCGGTGTGATCGGAACCGCCTTCGATCACGTCGCCATAAAGCGTCTTGATGCGTTCGGCTTCGGAAAGTTTCGTGGAAAGACCGCGCGCAAGATCGACCGTCACGTTGAAGCTGCCGACCGCAATCGCGTCCATGTGTACGCAGGTGTCGTTCAGGAACGCGGCCAGCGTCGTCGTGCCTGCACCAAGATCGATCACGGTCGCGCCGAGTTCGGCTTCGTCGTCGGAGAGCGCGGCGATGCCCGCGGCATAGGGCGCCGCGATGATACCTTCGACCGAGAGATGACAGCGCTCGACGCAGAGAGTGAGATTCTGGAGCGCGGGATAATCCGCGGTCGCGACATGCAGATCGACCGCGAGCGTGCGGCCAAGCATGCCGCGCGGGTCCTGAATGTTGGAGACATCGTCGAGGTGGTACGCAATCGGGATCGAATGCAGTACGGCACGGCCATCGCCTGCAGAGTGAAGGCTCGCGGCATCCAGCACGCGCGCGATGTCGCCGCCTTCGACCGCACTTCCCGGAACGCGCACGGAGGCTGCGAAGGATTCGCTGCCCAGGCGCCCGCCGGTGACGGACAGAATGACCGACGCGATTTCGACCTTCGCCGAACGCTCGGCAAGATCGACCGCGCGGCGGATCGATTCTTCCGCGGCTTCGATATCGACCACCGTACCTGCCTTGATGCCGAAGGCGCGCGTATGACCGAAGCCGATGACCTCGACCGAATGCGTGCGGTTGCGCGGCATGTCGCGGCCGCGCTCGGCTTTGAGTTTTGCGATCACGCAGGCGATCTTGCTGGTGCCGATGTCGAGTGCGGCGACAATCGTCGAGCGCTTCGCCCCGAGCGGTTTCATGCGGGGTGCGATCATGACGCCCCCTTTTTCTTCTGCGGCGCGCGTTGCGCGTCATAGGCAGCCGCCGCGGCATCGGTCATGCGGACGACGACCTGGCCGGGGATGCGCAGGTCGATCATTTCCACTTCACGCGAGAAAATTTTCTGGTCACGCGATAGCTTGGTGAGCGCTTCGAAGGCGACGATCAGGTTGCTCTCGGGCAGACGAACATCCACGCCGTTCGTCATGCGCAGGTTCCAGCGCCGCTCGGCGACATAAACCGCGCCATAGACTTCGGCTTTGATCGCGGGGAAACGATCGAGCACCGAAAGAAAATCATGCGCCGCTTTGGCGGCACCCGTGCCGACGACGAGCGGCAATTTTTCCGGGCGTTCCTTCACTTCTTCGAGCACGGTGCCGTCGCGCGCGACAATCGCGAGCTTGCCGTCACGCTGCCACAGCGCGAACGCTTCGCGTTCGGTCACTTCGATTTCGACGCGGTTCGGATAAAATTTGCGGACCACCGCATCCGCGATCCACGGATTGCTCTTCAGCTTGTCGCGCGCGAGATCCGCGTTGAGCAGCACCAGCGAAGTCTGCGGCGTGATGCCAGCGGCGGCGAGCACCTGCTCGCGGCGCAGGCGATTGTGCCCGCGCACGTCTGCATCGAGAATTTCAAAGCCCGCAACATGCGCAACGCGGTCGCCCGTTGCCGTCATCCACTCGTTGACGACCGGCATATGGCCGCCGCGCACGGTGCCGTAAGCACCTGCACCGCCGATCAGCGCGAGCGTCAGAAAAACTTCCGCAACGCGGACCGATTTTCTGTGCGAGAGATTGACGAGAACGCGGCGGAAGAAGAGCGAGAACTTCGATGGAGACGCAGCCGACAGCACACCGGCCGGGGAAGCCCGGCGGCTCATCGGTTCAGGGAAGCGTCCTCCAAAATCCATCTCACCAGTCCGCCAAACGACATGCCGCGATAGGCGGCAAGCTCGGGCACCAGCGAGGTCTCGGTCATTCCGGGTTGGGTGTTCACTTCCAAGCAGAAAAGCTCGCCCGAACCGTCTTCACGGTTATCAAAGCGGAAATCCGCTCGGCTAATTCCCCGGCAGCCGAGGGCGCGGTGCGCCTCAAGGGCCAGAATCTGCGCTTTCTGGTAAATATTCGGTTTAATTCGCGCCGGAAGAATGTGGCGGGAGCCGCCGGGAGCGTATTTTGCCTCGTAATCGTAGAATTGCGTGGCCGCCTCGATCTCGATGACGTCGAGAGCCTCATCTCCCATGACGGCACAGGTGAGTTCCATCCCCGGAATATAACGCTCGGCCAGCATGAACTCGCCGTGCTTCCAGTCGGGCCGGGTCAGCTCCTGCGGGGGGTGAGCATGGTCCTTGGTGACGATAAAGACCCCCACGGACGAACCCTCGGCCACGGGTTTGAGCACATAGGGGCGCGGCAGCACATGTTCTTTGGCAGCTTCCGCGCGGGTGACGACTTTGCCCTCAGCGACCGGTACGCCGGCGTTCGCCATCACGATCCGGGCCTGGCCTTTATCCATCGCGAGCGCCGACGAAAGCACGCCCGAGTGCGTGTAAGGGATGCCGAGCACCTCGAGCACGCCCTGAATGGTGCCGTCTTCGCCGGGCACGCCGTGGAGCACGTTGAACGCAACGTCCGGCTTTAGTTCGCTCAGCACCTGCGCGATGTTTCGCTGCACATCGACGCGCGTGACGCGATAGCCCTCGCCTTCCAAAGCATCAGCACACGCCTTGCCGGAGCGAAGCGAGACTTCCCGCTCCGCCGACCAGCCGCCCATCAGAACCGCGACATGCTTTGTCATGCGCTCACCTTAGCAGCGGGTACGCCGATGCGCTTGATTTCCCATTCCAACTGCACGCCGGAGTTTTCCTTCACGCGGCGGCGGACTTCTTCGCCGAGGCCTTCGACATCGGCCGCACTCGCATTGCCGCGATTGATCAGAAAGTTGCAGTGCAACTCCGACACCTGTGCGTCGCCGACGATGAGCCCCCGGCATCCCGCGCCATCGATTAACTGCCAGGCCTTGTGGCCTTCGGGATTCTTGAAGGTCGAGCCGCCGGTGCGGCTCTTGATCGGCTGCGTCGCCTCGCGCCGCTCGGTGATGCTTTCCATTTCTGCGGCAATCGCCGCTGCATCTCCTGGCATGCCGCGATAGACCGCGCGCGTGAAGATGTAATCGTCGGGCGGCGACGAATGGCGATAGGAGAATCCCATGTCCTTGTTGGACAGCACGTGCAGATTGCCTTTGCGGTCCACCGCACGGGCTTCAACGAGCGCATCCTTCGTCTCGCCGCCATAAGCGCCTGCATTCATGCGTAACGCGCCACCAATCGCACCCGGCACGCCGCGATAGAATGCGAGACCTGCAAGCGAAGCATCAGCCGCGGCACGCGCGACTTTCACGTCAGGAACGGCGGTGCCTGTGGTCACGAGATTATCTTCGACTTTCACTTCGTTGAAGCCACGCGCAAGACGCACGACGATGCCGGGCACGCCGCCATCACGCACGATCAGATTCGAGCCGAGACCGATCACCGTCACCGGATGGTCGGGAACGCTTGCCAAAAAATACGCGAGATCTTCTTCGTCAGCAGGCGTGAACAGAATCTGCGCCGGTCCGCCGACACGAAACCATGTGATTTCGGCAAGCGACTGGTTCGCGAGCAACCTTCCGCGCAGCTTCGGCGCGGCAGCTTGCAGTTCGGGCAGAAGATCAGCGAACGCCATTATTTCTTCGCAGCCAGCTCATTGGGGAGCGCGTAAGCCCATTGCGTGATGTTGCCGGCGCCAAGAAGAATGACGTAATCGCCCTTCTTCGCGAGTGTCGCGACTTTTGCGGCAAGCTGTTCCGGCCCGTCGAGTGGCGACACGTCACGATGTCCGCGCGAACGCATGCCGTTCACCAGCGCATCGCGATCAACACCCGGAATAGGCAACTCGCCCGCCGGATAAACCGGCGCTACGATCACGTGATCCGCGTCGTTGAAACAGGTGCAGAACTGATCGAACAGCGCCTGTAGGCGCGTGTAGCGATGCGGCTGCACGACCGCGATCACCTTGCCTTGCGTGGAAGCACGCGCGGCTTTCAGCACAGCCGCGATCTCGACCGGATGGTGGCCGTAATCGTCGAAGATCACGGCACCGTTCCACTCGCCG
The DNA here is from genome assembly GCA_021730825.1 of Hyphomicrobiales bacterium. Lineage (GTDB taxonomy): Bacteria > Pseudomonadota > Alphaproteobacteria > Rhizobiales > Xanthobacteraceae. Next base: position 2,224 of record JAKFYO010000105.1, on the reverse strand, counting down.
GTTTTCGTGAAGCGGCGCTTGACGCCGCCGAAGCCCGCGAGCGCCGCGCGGATTTTATCGTCGTCCATGCCAAGCTCATGCGCGACCGCAATCGCAGCGGTTGCATTCAGCGCATTATGATGGCCCGGCATCGGCAGCTTTAAATTCTTGATGTGATGCTCGCGCTTGCCTTCGCGCGCCTGAAACAGCACGCCGAACTGCGCGATGCCGCCTTCGAGTTTCACGTCGACCAGCCGCGCATCGGATTGCGGATTTTCGCCATAGGTAATGACGCGGCGGTCCGCGATGGTGCCAACCATGTCCTGTACGACCGGATGATCGATGCACATCACTGCGAAGCCGTAGAACGGCACGTTCTCGACGAAGGAATGAAAAGATTTCTTCACGGCATCGAACGTGCCGAAGTGGTCGAGATGCTCGGGATCGACATTGGTCACGATCGCGACATTCGCAGGCAGCTTCAGGAAGGTGCCATCGGATTCGTCGGCTTCCACCACCATCCAGTCGCCCGCGCCAAGCCGCGCGTTGGTGCCGTACGCGTTGATGATGCCGCCGTTGATTACGGTCGGGTCGAACCCGCCACCGTCGAGAAGTGCTGCAACCATCGAAGTCGTCGTGGTCTTGCCGTGCGTGCCCGCAATCGCGATGCAGGACTTCAGCCGCATCAGTTCGGCGAGCATTTCTGCACGTCGCACGACCGGAAGCCGCTTTGCACGTGCCGCGATCAATTCAGGATTGTCGCGCTTGATTGCGGAGGAAATCACGATCACTTCCGCGCCTTCGACGTTTTCCGCCTTATGGCCGACGGCGACAGCGATGCCATGTTCGCGTAGGCGCTTTACATTCGCGCTGTCGGCGACATCCGAACCGCGCACGGAATAGCCAAGATTGGCGAGTACCTCGGCGATACCGGACATACCGATGCCGCCGATGCCGATGAAATGAATCGTGCCGAGTTTGAGAGGAAGCTTCATAATCTCGCGCCAGTTATTGCGGCGCTACTCCTGCCACTTTCGCGACCAGATCGGCAAGCCGTTCGGCGGCGTCGATCCGGCCTTCTGCCTTGGCGGCTTTCGCCATCGCAGGCAGCAGCGCAGGATCATTGAATAAAGTGGTCAATTCCGAGGCAAGGCGCTCCGGCGTGAAATCGCTTTGCCGGATCAGGATCGCGCCGCCCACGTCCGCAAGCGAAGATGCGTTCGCAAGCTGATCCTGATCGATCGCACCCGGCAGCGGCACGAGGATGGAAGGCCGCCCGATTGCGGCAAGTTCTGAAACGGTGCTCGCGCCGGAGCGGCCGATCACGAGATGCGCGTTCGCGATCTTCGCGGGCAAATCGGAAAAGAAGGGTGCGAGTTCGTGTTTGATATCGAGGCGGCGATAGATCGACTGCGCCTGCGAAAGATCTTCTTCTCGGCTCTGCTGCACGATCTCGAAGCGCGAGCGGAATTTTTCATCGAGCAGCGCGATCGCGCCCGGCACGATCTCGCTCATCACGCGCGCACCCTGACTGCCGCCGAAGATGACGAGCTTGAGGGGCGAAGTTTCCGTGATCAGAGGATAATTCTCGCGCGAAGCTGCGGCGACCGCGGGACGAACCGGATTTCCGGTATGCGTTGCCTTGCGCTCGAGCCGCGCACTTACGGTCTTCGGATAGCCGGTCGCGATCGCGGTTGAGAATTTCGAAATCAGCCGGTTTGCGCGTCCTATGACGGCGTTTGCATCATGAATGATGGTCGGAATGAACAAGAGCTTTGCCGCGAACATCGGCGGCAACGTCGGATAACCGCCAAAACCAACAACCGCGACAGGCTTTAGTTTCGACAACAAGAAGATCGAACGCAACGTGCCGATGCCAAGACGGAATAATGTCAGCGCGACACGAAACGGATTTCCGCCGCGCAGCGTATCGGCGGAGACGACATGGACCGCGCCTGCCGGAAACTTGCCGAGATAATTTGAGACGCGGTGATCGGTGACGAGATCGACACGGAAGCCGCGCGCGACCAGCACGTTCGCAAGCGCTTCCGCCGGAAACAGATGTCCGCCGGTACCGCCCGCCGCGAGCAAAATCAGCGGCGCTTTCGCGCCGTCGCTCATGCCCGCGCGCCTCGGACTTCGTAGTCCTCTTCGACATCGCGAAGCCGCGGATGCTTGCGCGTGAGCGCGATCAGCATGCCCATGCCGAACGCAAGCGAAATCAGTGAGGAACCGCCGTAAGAAA
>JAKFYO010000088.1 GCA_021730825.1 Hyphomicrobiales bacterium | reverse complement strand
CGGCCGCGGCGCGGAGACCGGCGTGCTGGTCAAAAACGCGGCGGCGCTCGAGCGGCTGGAAAGCGTCGATACGCTTGTGATCGACAAGACCGGCACGCTCACCGAGGGCAAACCGAAGCTCACGAAAATTGTCGGCAACGCTTTCGCGGAGAACGAGCTTCTTCGGCTTGCCGCAAGCGTGGAGCGCGCGAGCGAACATCCTCTTGCCCTCGCTATCGTCAATGAAGCGAACGCAAGGAAACTCAAGCTCACCGATGCCTATGATTTCAACTCGCCGACCGGAAAAGGCGCTTACGGCCGCGTCGAGAGCAAGCTGATCACGCTCGGCAACACCGCGTTCCTAAAAGAACGAGGCATTGATACCCGCGAGTTCGACTTCGAGGCGAGCCGGCTGCGCGAAAACGGCGCGACCGTGATTTTCGTCGGCGTGGATGCGAAGGCAGCCGGCCTGCTTGCGATCGAAGACCCGGTAAAGGCGACCACGCACGAAGCGATCGAGGCATTGAAGAAAGATAGAATCCGCATCGTGATGCTGACCGGCGATAATGCCGTCACCGCCCGCGCTGTCGCCGCCGAGATCGGCATCGATGAAGTCGAAGCGGATGTGCTGCCGGACCAGAAGGCGAAGGTCGTGGAGAAACTGCGCAGCGAGGGCCGTGTGGTTGCGATGGCCGGCGACGGCGTGAACGACGCGCCTGCGCTTGCAGCCGCAGACGTCGGGATCGCGATGGGCACCGGCACCGATGTCGCGATGGAGAGCGCGGGTATTACGCTGCTCAAAGGCGACCTCATGGGCATCGTCCGCGCCCGGCATCTGTCGCAGGCGACGATGAAAAACATCCGCCAGAATTTATTCTTTGCGTTTCTTTATAATGCAGGCGGCGTGCCGATCGCGGCTGGCGTGTTGTATCCGCTGTTCGGAATTCTGCTCTCGCCGATCGTGGGCGCTGCCGCGATGGCGCTCTCTTCGGTCAGCGTGATCGGCAATGCGCTGCGGCTGCGGCTTACGAAAATCTGATTACTCTTTTCCGCGGATCGGCGGCGCATAGGAAAGCGCCGTATCCCACGGAAAATAAATCCAGGTGTCCTGCGATACTTCCGTGACAAACGTATCGACCAGCGGACGGCCCAAGGGCTTTGCGTAAACCGCCGCGAAGTGCGCCTTCGGCAAGAGTTCGCGCACGACCCTCGCGGTCTTGCCGGTATCGACCAGATCGTCGATCACCAGAATCCCCTGCCCGCCGGTAGCTAACAGTTTGCCCTCGATGCTTTTGACAACCTCCGGCGTGTTTTGATTTTTGTAGTCGCGATAGCTGACGACCGAAATCGTCTCGATCACACGCAGATCGAGTTCGCGCGCGACGATCGCGGCCGGCACCAGCCCGCCGCGCGTAATGCAGACGATCGCCTCGAACGGTCCCGCCGAATGCAGCCGCCAGGCCAGCGCACGCGCATCGCGATGAAACTGATCCCATGAAACCGGGAAAGGCTTTTCCGGTCCGCCTTCAGATACGATCATTTTCTTACGCCCCCGCGTACATCAGGCAGGACTAGCGCAAGTCCGCAACGAAATCGAACCGGGCGGCAAGGCCATCTGCAATTTTTGCGGTGCGTATCAACAGCTCTTTGCGAAACAGGAAGTCGCGGGCATTGCCCGGCTCGTCCGGAAAATAGAGCTGGGTCGTGAGTAACCGCGCGCCCGGCGCCTGCACCTTCACATGATAGTGCCGGACCCGGCCCGGATAGTTACCGGGCTGGATAGTCTGGAAAGTATAACGCCCTTGCGCATCGGTCCGCACGAAGCCGCGCAGCCGGAAACCTTTGTTGTCGTATTCTCCGGCGTCGTCGGCATGCCACAGATCGACGACCGCATTCGCGACCGGCTTGCAGGCGCGCGTAAGCACGAGCCCGCCGAGCGCAACCGCAACACCCTTCATGCTGGGCTCGCGAAGATTGGCGCGCTCCGGCGCTTTCGGCGTGTAGAACGGTCCTTCGGTCTGGCGCGGCGTCACATCATGCGCGTCGCGGCATTCGGGTGTCGGCGGCAATTCCGCGCCTTGCGCGAAAGCGAGATTGCTCGGCAGGGCAAAACCTGCGAGCGCAAGCCCGCTTCCGATCAGAAGGTCGCGGCGTGAGTGGCTGGCCATAGGCTTGCTCCTCGTTTCGGATGTTCCGAGGCTAGTGGAGCATTGCCGGAGAAATTAAGGCGTTGCTTTCGCGGCTTTCTTCGCTTGCAACTCGGCAAGGATGCGCCGTGACATCGCTTCGACATCGGCTTTAGCCGCGGCGAGTTTAGCTGCATCGCGCGAGCGCACGACGATGCGTGTCGCGAAGCCCTTCTCGTTCATGTAGGGGTACGAACCGATGGTGGTGTCAGGATGGTTCTTCGCGATTTCGCGCAGATCGGTCGCGACATCGCCTTCCTTCAAGCCCGCGTCGATGGTCTCGGACAATACTTTCGCACCGGTTTTCAGTTGCAGCACGACGTGGTCGAGCATCGCGCGCATGATCGCAGGCACGCCCGCCATCGTAATCACGTTGCCGATCCAGAAGCCCGGCGCTTTTGAAACCGGATTGACGACCAGTTCCGCGCCATCCGGAATGCGCGCCATGCGCATCCGCGCTTCGTTCAAATCGCCGTCGGTGAAACGCTCTTTCAGAAGCGCTACCGCGCGCGGATCGTGATCGATGCCGACACCGAAGGCTTTTGCGACCGCATCCGCAGTGATGTCGTCATGCGTCGGCCCGATGCCCCCGGTCGTGAACACATAGGAATAGCGCTTACGCAGCGCATTCAGCGCGGCCACGATTTCTTCCTCGATGTCCGGCACGAAACGCACTTCGAGTAAGTCCACGCCGATACTCGTCATCGTCTCGGCGATGTGACCGACATTGGTGTCTTTCGTTCTGCCGGAGAGCAGTTCGTCGCCGATGACGAGGACCGCTGCAGTGACCTGATTTTCCATGCGCTGATTCTTATCGAGAGTTGCCCGGAAATATATTTCCAAGACGGCGGCGTCTGGTTTGACGCATGAACTATCCTGCTCGATATTTGTAAAAAATACAAAGAACGCCAAGAAAATCGCCTGAGGGAAGCGCTTTGAACATGCAGAACGCCAAACCGCCGTTCAAGGCGGTGAACTTCGCGCCGGTCGCAGTCGATCGCACGGATGCCGCCGACGGCAGCATTCTCCTGCGCTCGCGCGCAAAACTGCCCGCATACAATCCCTCGCTTGCCGCACTCTTTCGCCGCGCCGTCGAAAAAGCGCCCGCCCAGCTTTACCTCGCCGAACGCACGGGCGGCGACTGGCGCAAAGTTACCTATGAGCAGGCGCGCAAAAACGTTGATGGTGTCGCGGCGGCACTTCTTGAGCGCGGACTTTCCGCCGAGCGGCCTGTCGTCATTCTTTCAGGCAATGCCGTCGATCATGGGCTGCTCACACTCGCATGCGAACACGCGGGCATTCCGGTGGCGCCGATCTCGGTCGCCTACTCGCTGCAAAGCTCCGATCTCGCGAAGATCAAATACATCACCGAATTGCTGAACCCCGGCCTTGTTTACGCAGCCGACACCGGACCCTTCGCGAAGGCGCTCGCGATTGCGGGAAAGAATGCCGAGATCGTCGCGAGCAAGAATTCCGCGAACCTTCCGAACGTCACGTTGTTCGATCAGCTCGCGCAGACGAAGCCCTCCGCCGCGCTCGAAAAAGCGGTCAGCGCGATCACCAAAGATACGATTGCGAAATTTCTCTTCACTTCCGGTTCGACGAATTTGCCGAAGGCCGTGATCTCGACGCACGGAATGCTCACCGCCAATCAGGAGATGATTGTCGGCGCATGGCCCTATCTGGAAGAAACGCCGCTCGTGCTTTGCGACTGGCTGCCGTGGAACCACACCTTCGGCGGCAGCTTCTGCTTCAATCTCGCGCAGCGTCTCGCCGGCACGATGTATATCGACGGCGGCAAACCCGCGCCGGGTCTTGCCGAAATCACGGTGAAGAACATTACTGAAGTTTCGCCGACGACCTATTTCAACGTCCCTGCCGGTTACTCGGCGATCCTGCCGCATCTTGAGCGCGACGAAGCGCTTGCGAAGAAATTCTTCGCTCGCCTGCAAATGATTTTCTATGCCGGCGCGTCGCTGCCGAAAGATCTCTGGGAACGGCTCGAAAATCTCGCGATCAAATCCACCGGAACGCGCGTGCCGATGACGACGGCCTGGGGCACCACCGAAACCTCGCCGCTTTCCTTAATGCAGCATTTTTTTGCGGACGGTCCCGGCGCGATCGGCGTGCCGTGTCTCGGCGTTGACACCAAGCTCGTGCCCTCCGGCAACAAACTCGAAATCCGCGTGCGCGGGCCGAACGTCACGCAGCAGGGTTACTGGAAACGCGAGGATCAGACGAAAGCGAACTTCGACGAGGAAGGATTCTATAAATCGGGTGACGCCGTGCGCTTCGCCGATCCGAACGATCCGAATAAGGGTCTCATCTTCGACGGCCGGCTCGCCGAAGACTTCAAACTGACCAGCGGCACCTGGGTGCAGGTCGGCACGCTTCGCGTCGCGGCAATCGCAGCGTGTTCGCCTGTCGTGCAGGACATAGTGATCTGCGGCGAAGGCCGCGAGAACATTGGCGTGCTCTGCTGGCTGAATGCAGCGGGTGCCGCGAAGATCGCGGGGGTCGAGGCCACGACGCCACTCTCCGAGCTTTCAAAGCACGCGAAAGTGGTGGAGCACCTCGCAGCAGCGCTTAAAAAATGGAACGCCTCGCAGTCGGGTCTTTCGACCAAAATAGCGAGAGCAATCCTGCTGCCCGACGCACCCTCGATCGACGCGAACGAAATCACCGACAAAGGCTATATCAATCAGCGCGCGGCGATGGAGCGGCGCTCCTCGGAAGTTGACCGGCTGTTCGCGGCCAAACCCGACGCATCGGTGATTGTCGCACTTTAACGCCGCCTCCCCGGAACGCTTAATCCTTAAGCGCGTTGCCTAACGCGTAAGCGCTGCCGCCTTTTGCGCCAGAGCCAATAGGCTGGCATGATTGCGGGCAGAAGACCGGAGCCGGAATTGTCATCGCGTAGCCCTTCCTTTTTCGACGAGATGCGTGCGCCCGACGGCTCGGTGCGCCCTGCTTATCAGCAACTCGCGCATTGGCTCGACAACGTTCCGAAAGATGTTCTCGACTACCGCCGCAAGGAAGCGGAGTTCATCTTCCGCCGCATCGGCATCACCTTCGCGGTTTATGGCGAAGCGGCTTCGACCGAGCGGCTTATCCCCTTCGATATCATTCCGCGCATCCTGAACCGCGGCGAATGGCAGAAACTTTCGCGCGGGCTTGAGCAGCGCGTTAAAGCGCTGAACGCCTATCTGCATGACGCCTACAACAAACGCGAAATCCTGCGGGCGGGAATCATTCCCGAAGAACTCATCTTCGGAAATCCGGTGTTTCGTCCCGAGATGAACGGCCAAGCCGTCCCTCACAATATCTACGTCATGATCGCGGGCATCGATGTCGTACGTGTCGATCCCGATAACTTCTATGTACTCGAAGACAACGCGCGCGTGCCTTCCGGCGTGTCCTACATGCTGGAAAATCGCGAGATCATGCTGCGACTGTTTCCGGAGCTATTCATCGACCACCCGGTCGCTCCGGTCGAAAATTATGCGGACGATCTGCTCGCAACGCTGAAGTCGACCGCGCCGGTTACATCATCCGGCGAGCCGACTGTCGTGCTGATGACGCCCGGCATCTACAACTCGGCTTACTACGAGCACTCCTTTCTCGCGGACAAGCTCGGTTGCGAGCTGGTCGAAGGCCGCGACATGTTCGTCAAAGGCGACATGCTCTACATGCGCACGACAGAAGGTCCGAAGCGCGTGGATGTCATCTATCGCCGCGTCGACGACGACTTCATCGACCCGCTCGCCTTCCGCCCGGACACGATGCTCGGCGTACCGGGATTGATGTCGGTCTATCAGGCCGGCAACGTCACGCTCGCAAACGCACCCGGCACCGGCATCGCCGACGACAAGGCCGTTTATAGCTACATGCCGGACATCATCAAATTCTATCTCGGCGAAGAGCCGATTTTGAAGAATGTCGAGACCTATCGCTGCCGCGAGCCTGACCAGTTGAAATATGTGCTTGAGAATATCGACAAGCTCGTCGTGAAAGAAGTGCACGGCTCGGGCGGCTACGGCATGCTGATCGGTCCCGCCGCCGACAAGAAAACGATCGAGAACTTTGCCGCGAAAGTGAAAGCGTCGCCTGAAGGCTTCATCGCACAACCGACATTGGCGCTCTCCACCTGCCCCACCTTCGTCGAGGAAGGCATCGCTCCGCGTCACGTGGACTTACGTCCCTTCGTGCTCACCGGCCGCGACAAGGTTCGCATCGTGCCGGGCGGACTGACGCGCGTGGCGCTCTCGAAAGGTTCGCTGGTCGTGAACTCGTCGCAAGGCGGCGGCACGAAAGACACCTGGGTGCTGGATCGCTGACATGCTTTCACGCACCGCAAGCAACCTCTATTGGCTCTCGCGTTATGTGGAACGCGCGGAATGCCTCGCGCGCATTCTGGACGCCACCTATCGCCTCTCCGCGCTGCCGCAAGGCTATGGCAGCGATACCAACGAATGGGAATCCGCGATCGCGACCGCGGGCTCGGTCATTTCCTTCGGTGAAAATTACAAAGAAGCAAACGAGCGCACGGTCACCGAATGGCTCGCGTTCTCGCCTGACAATCCGGCTTCGATCCGAAACTGCCTCGAGATTGCCCGCACCAACGCGCGCTCGGTCCGCACCGCGCTCACCGGAGAAATGTGGGACGCGATTAACTCGGCGTGGCACGAATTGCATCGCTACGACCCGAAGCGCATCACGCGCGAGGAATTCACCCGCTTTCTGAACTTCGTCATGGAAACTTCGGTGCGCTTCGACGGCACTTCGTTCCGCACGATGTTACGCAACGACGCGTACTGGTTCTCGCGGCTCGGCTTCCTCGTTGAGCGGGCCGATGCCACCGCGCGCATTCTCGACGTGAAGTATCATGTGCTGTTGCCGCGTGAAGCGCAGGTCGGCGGCCCGCTCGATTATTTCCAGTGGGCTTCGATTCTGCGCTCGGTATCGGCGCGCACCAGCTATCACTGGGTCTATCGCGACAGCGTGAAGCCGTGGCTGGTCGCGGATTTGCTTATTCTCAATCGCCAGATGCCGCGTTCGCTCGCAAGCTGCTACGAGAACATTAACCGCTATCTCGACGATCTCGCCCAATTCTATGGAAGGCAAGGACAAGCGCAGCGGCTTGCGCGCGCAACGACCAGCAAGCTCGAAAACGGCAAGATGGAAGACATCTTCCAGTCCGGCCTGCACGAATTCATCACGCAATTCCTGATCGAGAACAATCGCGTCGGTAACGCGATCGGCGATCAGTATTTGATTTGAACAAATGCGCCTGCGTACTTATTTTGTCGTCATGCCCGCCCTTGTGGCGGGCATCCGCGTCTTGACGACAGTCAATGCAAGTAAGGCGTGGATGGCCGGGACAAGCCCGGCCATGACGAGGGAATGAAATGCGAATCCGGATCGCGCACGAAACCGTCTATCGTTACGACACGCCTGCTACCAAGGCGATCCAGATTCTGCGCCTGATGCCGCGCAATCACGACGGACAATATGTCGTGCGCTGGCGCGTGGAGGTGTCGGAGGATTGCCGCGTCGAGCCGCGCGAGGATGCGTTCGGAAACCTCACGCACACGTTCACGGTTGACGGCCCGATCTCGGAACTCGCGGTCCGCGTCGCAGGCGAAGTCGAAACGCAGGATACGCACGGCATCGTTCGCGGCACGCGCGAAAAATTCCCGCCATCTTTCTATCTGCGCCAGACCGATCTCACGATGCCCAATGCCGCGATCACGGACTGGGCCGGCGAAATCGGCGATGGTGGCAAGCGCCCCGCACTCGAAACCTTGCACGCGCTGCAACAGGCGATTTACGCGAACTTCAAATTCGACGTGAATGCCACCGTGCCCTCCACCACCGCGCAACAGGCTTTCGCGAACAAGCACGGCGTCTGTCAGGACTACGCGCATATTTTCTGCTCGGCCGCGCGCCACCTGAAAATTCCTGCGCGTTATGTCGGCGGCTATTTCCTGCGCGGCGACGGCATCGTGGATATGGAGTCCGGCCATGCCTGGACCGAGGCCTTCCTGCCCGATCTTGGCTGGATCGCTTTCGACCCTGCGAACGGCATTTGCGCGACCGAAGCCCATGTCCGGATCGCGACCGGGCTGGATTATCTGGCCGCCGCCCCGGTCCGGGGCACGCGCTATGGCGGCCAGGGCGAAGCTATGGCCGTGAAAGTGACCGTGGATCAGGCGAGCCGGCAGTCCCAACAGTAGCTCTTAAGCCTGCAGCCAACCCCCGCTTGCCGCGTTGCAGCAGTCGGGCATACTCCGCCCCCGGTACTTGGGAAGCTCTTGAGTCGATGACCTATTGCTGCGGCATCCTCGTTCGCGACGGGATCGTGATGATCGGCGACACGCGCACCAACGCGGGTCTCGACAACATCTCCACCTTCCGCAAACTCCATCTCTTCGAGGAGCCGGGTAAGCGCGTGATGGCGCTCGCCTCCGCGGGCAACCTGTCGGTTTCGCAGACGGTCGTGAGCCTGCTCTCCGAAGGCATCGAAAATCCCGAAACCGGCGAACGCGAACGGCTCACCGACGCTCCCACCATGTTTCAGGCCGCGCAACGCGTCGGCCGCGCGGTACGCATGGTCTACGAGAGCGACGCGAAATTCATGGAAGACACCGAGATCAACTTCGATGTCTCCTTCCTGTTCGGCGGTCAGGTCGAAGGCAGACGGCTGCGTCTCTTTATGGTCTATGCCGCCGGCAACTTCATCGAGTGCACGACCGACACGCCTTACCTGCAAATCGGCGAGCACAAATACGGCAAGCCGATCCTCGACCGCGCGGTGAACTACGAGACCGATCTTTATGATGCATTGAAGATCGGACTGATCTCGATGGATTCGACCATGCGCTCGAACCTATCGGTCGGTTTGCCTGTCGACGTCGCGGTCATCCGCCGCGACACACTCGGCATCGAATTGAACTACCGAATTATGCCGGGCGAGCCGTACTTCACCGATCTGCGCGAGCGCTGGTCGGCAGCACTGCGCGCGGCGCATATCGCTATCCCACGCCCGCCTTATGCGACGCGGCCTGTCGAGCAAATGTCGATCCCGGAAGCGATCGACACGGTGCTGCCGCGCACCGGCGCGCACGCCAATGCTGCAAGCGCGCAATTGACCGCGGGGCAGCCGATGTCCAAAGTTCTGCAGCAGCAGAAACCGAAACGATAATCACGAAAACAGAATCTCAGGGAGTGAAGGCGAATGGCTTCTTCGCGCAAAATTGCATTGGTAACTGGCGCAGGCTCGGGCATCGGACGCGCATCGGCGGTAGCGCTGGCGAAAGCGGGCTTCAACCTTGTGATCGCAAGCCGCACCAAGAGTGCGCTCGACGAAGTCGCAAAGGAAATCACCGCGGCAGGCGCTGAGTGTCTCGTGGTGCCGACCGACGTCGGCGATCCGCAGCAGGTCAAAGCGCTGTTCGCCAAAACAAAAGAAAAATTCGGCCGTCTCGATGTGATCTTTAACAACGCGGGCCGCGGCACGCCGCCGGTACCGCTCGAAGACATCAAGCTGGAAGACTGGAACGCGACCGTTGCCGCAAACCTCACCGGCCCGTTCGTCTGCACGCAGGAAGCCTTCAAGATCATGAAGGATCAGTCGCCGCGCGGCGGCCGCATCATCAACAACGGCTCGATCTCGGCTTACGCACCCCGCCCTTTCTCATCGCCTTATACTTCGACGAAACACGCAGTCTCCGGCCTCACGCGCGCCACCGCGCTCGACGGCCGCGCTTACGACATCGCTTGCAGCCAGATCGACATTGGCAACGCCGTAACTCCGATGACCGAGCGCATGGCAAACGGCGTCTTGCAGCCGGACGGCACGACCAAAGTCGAGCCGCGGGTCGCGGTCGAGCACATCGCGAACGCGATCGTTTACATCGCCTCGCTGCCGCTCGACGCGAACGTTCTTTTCATGAACGTGATGGCGACGAAGATGCCGTTCGTCGGGCGCGGATAATTACGTATAAAGAACGTAGATTTATACTTTTGACGGCATTTGTCTGTTGAGATTTCCGGGTGTATGAGTTTGGAAACCCGGAAACTCAACGGAGCGCATCATGAGCTGCTGCGACGAAAATCAGGCCAGCGTTCCCAAGGGCATTAAGTCGAGCAAGGAAATCGCGGCACCCGACGTCTCGCGGCGTTCGGTGCTGAAAGGTGCCGCTGTTATCGCCGGCGCTCTTTCCGGAACGGGTGGCGCCACCGCGCAAACGCTAAAGCCGGTAAAGCTCGCTTATTGCAGCCAGATTCTTTGCGGCGTGCCTTACGAAGTCGCGCGTTCGGCCGGCTATTGGAAAAATCAGGGTCTTGACGTCGAGCTGATTTACACGCGCGGCGGCAGTGCCGCGATGCAGGCTCTGGTCGGCGGCGCAGTCGATTACGCAGCGACCGCGCTAGATGTTGCGATCCAGGCTTTTTCCAAAGGCGCCGAAATCAAGCGCTTCGCCGTCACCGGCCGCCTGCCCCTCTTCGCGCTCGTCACCACGCCGAAGGCTGCGGACAAAATCAAGACGGTCAAAGACCTCGAAGGCAAAACAGTCGGCGTCTCCGCGCTCGGCAACGCCGATCACGCGCTTCTTCTCTTCCTGCTCAAACAGGCGAATGCCGATGTAAACAGCGTTCAGTTCGCGACCCTCGGCGTGAACTTGCTCGAAGCGGTGCGCCGCGGCGACGTGGATGCAGGTCTCGTACAGGAACCTGCACTCAGCATTCTGCAAGAAGCGGGTTCGCGCGTGATCATGAATGCGATGGACTCGAAAGACGCCGATAAATTTCTCGGCGGCGCTTACGAGTTCATGGGCGTCGCCGTTCGCACGAAGGAATTCGACGAACGCCGCGCCGACATGCGAGCGCTTGTGAAGGGATTAGCCGAAGCTCTGAAAGGTCTTCGCACGCTTTCCGGCGACCAGCTCGTCGCTGCCTTCCCCAAGGAAATGACCACCGGTCTCAACACCAAACAGCTCGGCGACATTCTGGTGCGTTACCGTAACGGGCTTTATCCGGAAACGGTTTCGATCGACCCCGCGGCCGTGAAGCGCGTCGCGAATTCGCTCGCGGTCGGCGGCCTCATTAAGGCAGACACCAATATCGGCGGCCTGCACGATACCTCCATCGCCGGAGGATAAGTTTCTTGCGCGTCAGTAATGTCTCCCTTTCCTATGGCGGCGAGCCCGTCCTCGAAGGGGCAAGCCTTCAGGTCGGCAACGGACAATTCGTAAGCCTCGTCGGGCCTTCGGGCTCCGGCAAGTCATCGCTCCTGCGCGCAGCGATGGGACTGCAAAAGCCGTTCGCCGGCACGGTCGATCTCGGGCGCCCGAAATCCGAAGTCGGCATCCTGTTTCAGGACGACGCGCTCTTGCCGTGGCGCACCGCCAGACAGAACGTGTCGCTGGGTCTTCGCTTCCGCGGCGTGCCGAAAGCGGAAGCGCTGAAGAAAGCCGACGAGTGGCTCGCAAGTCTAGGTCTTGAAGGCTTGGAGGACCGCTATCCGCGCCGTCTTTCCGGCGGACAGCGCAAGCGGGTCGCGCTCGCACAGGTGCTCGCGCTCGAGCCCAAGCTGATCTTGATGGACGAGCCGTTCGCATCGCTGGACGCTATCGTACGCACGAAGATCATCCAGGACGTGGTGCAGCTCGTCGAGCGCAAGAAGATCGCGGTGCTGCTGGTCACCCACGATCTCGAAGAAGCGATCTCGCTCTCCGACGTGGTCTATCTTCTGTCGCAAGGCCCGCGCGCGAAAATCTCGCAGCAATATACGATCCCGATTCCTCGCCCGCGCGATCTCGTACGCGCCCGCCTCCATCCTGCTTACGCCCCGCTTCTGGAAAAACTCTGGAACGATCTTTCGCACGAAGTCGAAGGTGGCTCCAACGGCCACGGCAGCAATCCACACAGCGCGATGGCTGCCGAATGAAGACGCTTCTGCATCCCCGCTACGCGTTGGTCCGTCAGCTCGCCACGCTCGGAGCCTTGCTCGCGTTCTGGGAATATGCCGGCACTTTGGGATGGCTCAATCCGCTTTATATGCCGCGTCCTTCAGCGGTCGGCATCGCGTTGCGCGACCTTTTTCTCGAGGGCCGTATCTGGCCGCACATGCAGGCGACTTTCACTGCCGCACTCGGCGGGCTCGTGCTCGGCCTGCTCGCGGGCATCGTGTTCGGAATTCTGGCCGCGCTCGTGCGCCTGCTTTCGGAATTGATCGAGCCGGTCATGCTGGTGCTCAATGCCATCCCGCGCGTGATTCTGGCTCCGCTCTTCATTATCTGGTTCGGCATTGGCTTGGGGTCGAAGATCGCGCTTTCCTTCGTACTGGTCGCGGTCGTGATTTTCTTCAACGTGTTCGGCGCGGTGAAGAACGTCGACCGTAAACTGGTCGAACGGATCGTGACCTTGGGCGGCGGGCGCTGGGCGCTGTTGCGCCAGGTCTATCTGCCTTCGATCACAGCGTCGGTGCTGCATAACCTGAAAGTCGCGGTCGGCTTCGCGTTTACGGGCGCCGTGGTCGGCGAGTTCGTCGGCGCGAGCCGGGGACTTGGCTATCTGATTTCGTTTGCGCAGAGTACCTACAACGCCGCGCTGATGATGGCGCTCGTACTTCTTATTCTCGCGGTCGTGCTCGTCATCTTCGCGCTCGCCAATCAGGCGGAAAAGCGCCTGCTGCGCTGGCACTGACATGAACCCGGAAGAATGCACGCAAGGCTGCTGCGGTGCCTCGCGCCGCCGCACCGTCAGCGATTGCTTCGATCGCGGTCTGCGCCGCAATCGTGCTGAGCCGCTTTCTGTCGCGGGCGAAAAAATCACCGATGCCAACGGCCTCGAAGCGCAATTCAGCCTCGACCTCGAGAACGGCGTGGTCAAAGCGGTCCGCTTCAAGGTTACGTCCTGCGTCGCCCTCACCGCTTATGCCGAAGTGCTTGCCGAAGAAGCTGAGCAGCTATCGCTCGCTTCCGCGATTGCGATCTCGGCGCATACGCTGATCGAAACGCTCGACGGCGTTCCCGTTTTCCGCCGCGACCGCGCCAATCTCGCCGTCGCAGCACTCCGTTCCGCAATCCAATCCGCACTACTTCGTCAAACAGGGGCCATGAATGAAAGTCGCTTACATCTTCGCCACGCAACGGCATAATATCTCTTACGTTCTTGCCAAGATGATCCTGCCGCAGCTTGAAGAAAACCGGCACGGCGTCGATGTCGCCGGCATGTTCTTCTTCGAGGATAACAACTATGTGCTCGTGAAGGGCAACCCGATCGGCGAGCGGCTGAACAAGGTCGCGAAAGCCAAGGGCATGTTGCTGATGGGCTGCGACCAGTGCTGCTACGAGCGCGAGATAGCGAACCAGTTGATGGACGGCGTGCCGATCGGCTGCTTCCCCGATCTCTACAAGGCGCTCTCCGGCAACATGCCGGACCAGGTGATTACGCTCTGAACAGAGCGAACGCTAAAAAGCAAAGGGCGGCCACTCGGCCGCCCTTTCGCATTTCAGTTCAACAAATATTCCCCGTTCACCGCCCTGAACTCAGACGGCTTGATCAGCCGCGCATGCGCGACCGTCACCGAATGGAGCGGGCCGGCAAGTTCCCGCACCCAGAAGCCGAGGAAGCGAGAGAGCGTCGGAAACTGCGGAAAGAGGTCGTATTCCTGCCAGACGAAGGTCTGGAGCAGCCTGGGATGATCCGGCAGCCGATAAAGGATTTGCGCCGTCGTCAGCCCGTAGCCGTCGAGCTGCTTTCTGAAATCAGTCGAAACCCGATTCATCTGACATCCTTAATGCTGCAGGACGCCGGATGGTTCGCCTGTTCGTCCGGAAGAACAAGCCCAAAGATTGATTTAGCTGTTTAGAATCAAGGCGCTAGCAGCCGAGACCCAAGGCGGCTAACAACCAGGACGACAACCATGCCGAGTCTTGGCACTCAAACTCGCCTAGTGCCAAAAAAGTTGACTCTCCGCCTTGAAGGGGCGAGAACGCGGCCCCATCTGGCGCTCAGGCGAGGCTGAATTTCCTCGGCGCGCCGATCCAATTCGCTCAATAATTCAAGGTCTTGGAGGACTAGTTATGAAGTTTCGTCCGTTGCATGACCGTGTCGTCGTCCGCCGCATCGAGGCAGACGAGCGCACGAAGTCGGGCATCATCATTCCGGATTCCGCGCAGGAAAAGCCGTCCGAAGGCGAAGTGATCGCCGTTGGACCCGGCGGCCGCGACGAAGCCGGCAAGCTCATCCCGATCGACCTCAAGGTCGGCGACCACATCCTGTTCGGCAAATGGTCCGGCACCGAAGTGAAGATCAGCGGTGAAGACCTCATCATCATGAAAGAATCCGACGTTCTCGGCGTGCTCGAAAAGACCGCTGCGAAGAAGAAGGCCGCGTAAGCGAACCTCGTCGAGACATCAGGAGTAAGAAACTATGGCTGCTAAAGAAGTAAAATTCTCGGTCGAAGCGCGTGACAAGATGCTCCGCGGCGTCGACATTCTCGCCAACGCCGTGAAGGTCACGTTGGGTCCGAAGGGCCGCAACGTCGTCCTCGACAAGTCGTTCGGCGCGCCCCGCATCACCAAGGACGGTGTGACGGTCGCAAAAGAAATCGAACTCGAAGACAAGTTCGAAAACATGGGCGCACAGATGGTGCGCGAAGTCGCATCCAAGACCAACGACCTCGCCGGTGACGGCACCACGACCGCGACCGTGCTCGCACAGGCGATCGTGAAAGAGGGCGCGAAGTCGGTTGCGGCCGGCATGAACCCGATGGACCTCAAGCGCGGCATCGATCTCGCGGTCGAAGCAGTGGTTGCGGACCTGAAGAAGAACTCGAAGAAGATCACCTCGAACGCCGAGATCGCCCAGGTCGGCACCATCTCCGCGAACGGCGACTCGGAAATTGGCGACTTCCTCGCGAAAGCGATGGCAAAGGTCGGCAACGAGGGCGTCATCACCGTTGAAGAAGCGAAGTCGCTGGAAACCGAACTCGATGTCGTCGAAGGCATGCAGTTCGACCGCGGCTACATTTCGCCCTACTTCGTCACCAACGCCGACAAGATGCGCGTCGAGATGGAAGACCCGTACATCCTCATCAACGAGAAGAAGCTCTCCTCGCTGAACGAGATGCTCCCGGTCCTCGAAGCGGTCGTGCAGTCTGGCAAGCCGCTCCTCATCATCGCCGAAGAAGTCGAAGGCGAAGCGCTCGCGACCCTCGTCGTGAACAAGCTCCGCGGCGGCCTCAAGGTTGCAGCCGTCAAGGCTCCGGGCTTTGGCGATCGCCGCAAGGCCATGCTGCAGGATCTCGCGATCCTGACCGGCGGCACCGCGATCTCGGAAGACCTCGGCATCAAGCTTGAGAACGTTCAGCTCAATATGCTGGGCCGCGCCAAGCGCGTGATGATCGACAAGGAAAACACCACGATCGTGAACGGCGCCGGCAAGAAAGCCGACATCGAAGCACGCGTCGGCCAGATCAAGGCGCAGATCGAGGAAACCACCTCGGACTACGACAAGGAAAAGCTGCAGGAACGTCTCGCGAAGCTCGCGGGCGGCGTTGCGGTGCTCCGCGTCGGCGGTGCGACCGAAGTCGAAGTGAAGGAAAAGAAGGATCGCGTGGACGATGCCATGCATGCGACCCGCGCGGCCGTGGAAGAAGGCGTGCTGCCGGGTGGTGGTGTTGCCCTCCTCCGTGCCGTGAAGGCGCTCGCGCGCCTCAAGCCGGAAAACGACGACCAGCGCACGGGTGTCGAGATCGTGAAAAAAGCGATCCAGTCGCCTGCCCGTCAGATCGCGCTCAATGCGGGTGAAGACGGTTCGGTCATCGTCGGCAAGATCCTCGAGAACGACAGCTACTCGTTCGGCTTCGACGCGCAGTCGGGCAACTACGTCGACATGGTCAAGAAGGGTATCATCGACCCGACCAAGGTCGTGCGTACCGCGCTTCAGGACGCAGCATCGGTCGCTGGTCTTCTGATCACGACGGAAGCCATGGTTGCCGAGCTGCCGAAGAAGGGTGGCGGCGCTGCTCCGCAGATGCCGGGCGGCGGCATGGGCGGGATGGATTTCTGACGTAGTCAGAAATCAGACCGCCCATCATCTAAGATTCCAAAGCCGGCCAAGGCCGGCTTTGGTGGCGGAATAGATTTCTAAGTCCGGCGCTTCATACGAAATAAGAAAGCCCGCTCGAAAGAGTGGGCTTTTTTGTTTGGCCTAGGCGAACTGCGGCCCTTTAGAAGCCTCGTGCTTCTCGGTCAGCGCGGGGTCATTCGCGATGCGCTCGCAGATTTCCGACGCACAGCGGATCGCAGACTCCACTGCTCCCTCGATCCAGCCGTGTTTCAGCGAAGTATGCTCGCCGCAGTAATGCGACATGCCTGACGGCCGCCAGACATCGGTGAATAGATCGCCGAGTTGATACGGCTCGAACAGCGCGAACGCACCGCTCGCGAACTCGTCCTGATCCCAGGTGTGCGACATGCCGCCGACGCATTTCGGCGCAAGCTCTTCGTAAGAAGTGCCGTGTACCTGCGCGACATCGGAGAGCGCATGACGAATGCGGTCGTGCGGCTTCAATGCGCTCCAGCGCAGGCTGTCCGCGCCCCACGTATAGCTGGCTAACAGCACGCAGCGGCCGTGTTTCCCTTCCTGTTCTTTGATCGGATAGACGATGCGGCGGATGGGGAAATCCGTGATCGTCGAGCCGCCCGTGATTTTCTCCTCGTCCCAGAACGGCTCGGAAAATTCGAGCACGACCTTGCACGCATTGTCGTAATGCAACTGGCGGATCGCGCGGTTCTTCGCAAAATCGGTAAAACCGTTCGTCCTGATATGCCGCAGGCCGGTGAATGGAATGGCATAGACGATAAGATCGAATTTCCGGACCGACTTGTTGCCGGTCGCTCTGTTCTCAAGCTCTACATAGACGCGGTCGCTGCGTAGATGATCGTTCGTTTCCACCGCAACAACGCGCTGATTGTATTCGGTGATACCTGAGACTTCTTCTGCGAGCTTGCGCGGCAAGAGATCCATGCCGCCGGCAATCTGCTTGTATTCGCTGCTTCCGAGCGCGAGAAGATCGTCGAACACCGCCGTCATCGACGTCGAAAGCAGGCTTTCGAGATTTTCGATCAGCACCACGAAGTCCTGCGCGGTGGCGGAAAGTTTGGTCTCCGGTTTCTTTTCGCGCGTGAGATACGCCTCGTCTTTCAGAAACTCGCGCAACGACAGCACATCGAGGGCTGCGCGTATCCGGTGGTACTTTTTCAGATCATCGGGCGTGGATGAGTTTTCGTCGATCTCCTCCACGCTGAAGCTGTCCGGCAGATCGCACTTCCGTTTGATGAAATTATTCAGGCAAAGCAGAAAAATATCGTTCGCTACCTGCTCGTAGGCGGAATCCTCTTTCGCCAGTCCGAACATCCCGAGCGGGCCGAGCTTTTCCGTCTTGATTCTAGTACGCGGTGTTTTCTTGTTGCTGAAGTGCAGGAAAGTCTGGTCGCAGGAATTCTTGAAATTCCAGGTTGAAAGCCCAAAGCGTTCTGCAAGATCGAGCGTAAGCCTATGCTTCGCAGGAATGCGCATCGCACCTGCTTCTGCGTAAAGCCCGCTCGTGAATCCGTCGCGCATGGTCTTCACGCGACCGCCGGGAATGTTATTCGCTTCATAAATGCGAACCCTGTGCCCCGCGCGCTGTAAGAGCCAACCGCATAGAAGCCCGGACATCCCGGCCCCTACCACCGCGATGTCTTTCTTGTCTTGCGATTTGGGAAGCTCGTTCTCCCAGCCGCTGAGCAGCTTCAGATATTCCGCTTGCGTATAGTCCGCGGGAGCTTTGAAAGTGATTGCCGGCATGGGATTCCCCTTGTCTGCCATCATAGGAATTATGTGCGCGCGGGCAACAACTCCCAGCCGTCCTCGCCATAACAATAC
>JAKFYO010000376.1 GCA_021730825.1 Hyphomicrobiales bacterium | reverse complement strand
GCGCTCGGATAGCCGGAGATAGCCGGCCGCTTCCTCGGTCGTCAGCAACTCAGCCATATGAACACGACTGCATTTATCTGCATATTCTCCGTATAATTGACCTATCCCGTTATAAATGCAATCAAAATCAGAGGGGTAGAGATCGTGTTTTCATCTGCATTCTGGATGCTTGTTACCGGCGACCCCGCTCTCTACCGCATTATCGTCCTCTCTCTTTATGTAAGCCTGAGCGCGACCTTGATCGCCGCACTCGTGGGTCTGCCGCTGGGCGCACTTTTGGCGCTCAAGGAATTTCCGGGCCGCGGCGCCGTCATTGTCATCGTGAATGCGCTGATGGGAATGCCGCCGGTGGTGGTTGGGCTCGCGGTCTTTCTGTTGCTGTCGCGCTCGGGGCCGCTCGGCTCTTTCGGCATTCTATTCACGCCGCGCGCCATGATCATCGCCCAGGCGATCCTGATCACGCCGATCATCGCGGCACTCGCGCGGCAGACGATCGCCGACCTCTGGGTGCAATACCGCGACGAGCTGGCGGCGATGGATGTCAGCACCACCGGTAGCGTCGCCACGCTCCTGTGGGATGGCCGCTTCAGCCTGCTTACCGCCCTGCTCGCGGGTTTCGGCCGTGCGTCCGCCGAAGTTGGCGCCGTGATCATCGTCGGCGGCAATATCGACGGCTTTACACGCACGATGACAACCGCGATCGCGCTGGAAACTTCCAAAGGCGATCTGCCGCTCGCCATCGGACTTGGTGCGGTACTGCTGCTCATCGTTGTCGCGATTAACGCACTCGCCTGGACCGTGCGGCGGACCGGCGAGCGACTGGCCGGGGCAAACTGATGCGCGCCCCAGATAGCGAGCTGCCGCTTCACTTCGAGCGGCTTCAATACGAGGCCGGTAACCGGCGCATTCTCGAAATTGAATCGCTTACTATCTCCGGTGGCGCGCCCACAGCCGTCGTCGGGCCCAACGGCGCCGGCAAGACCACTCTCTTGCGCATGGGCATGGGGCTGCTTGTCCCGCTCCATGGCCGCATAACATGGGGCGGCCGTGCGCAAACCGCTCCGACCCGCCGTGCATTTCTTTTTCAACGGCCGGTAATGTTGATGCGCTCTGCCGCAAGCAATGTCGACTACGCCCTCGCCTCGGCGAAGACGCCGCGTGCAGCGCGCAAGCAAAGAATTTCAGAGCTACTCGCACTTGTTGGTCTTTCCGGATTCGAGGAGCGGCCTGCCCGCCGCTTATCCGGCGGCGAACAGCAGCGTCTCGCTCTTGCGCGTGCGCTCGCACGCGACCCGGAAATCCTGTTTCTCGACGAGCCAACGGCAAGTCTTGATCCGGCTGCCGCGAAATCCGTCGAGGATGTGTTGCGTGCGGTCGCCGGCCGCGGTGTCAAAATCGTAATTTCGACGCACGATCTCGGTACAGCGCGGCGCCTCGCCGGCGACGTGATCCTGCTTCATCGCGGCAAGATCATCGAGCATTCGCCAGCCGAAACTTTCTTCAAACAGCCCAAGACTGAAGAGGCTCGCCGTTTTCAGGCGGGCGACCTGTTGATCTGAAAAAAAGGGAGGAACTGATGTTCAAGCTTAAACATGCATTCGTGCTCGGCGCTGCCGCGCTCGCGCTTACGCTCGGCCAGAGCGTGGTTGCGCAGGACAAATCGATCGTAGTCGCTTCGACCACCTCGACACAGGACTCTGGATTATTCGGCCACATCTTGCCGCTGTTCAAGGCGAAGACGGGCATCGATGTGCGCGTCATCTCACAGGGCACCGGACAGGCGCTAGACACTGGCCGCCGTGGAGACGCCGATGTCGTGTTCGTGCATGCGAAATCACAGGAAGAGAAGTTCGTGGCTGACGGTTTCGGCGTAAAGCGTTCGCCGGTCATGTATAACGACTTCGTGCTGATCGGACCGAAGGGCGACCCCGCGAAAATAAACGGCACCAAGGACATCGCGGCTGCGCTCGTGAAGATCAAGAACGCTGGCGCGGTGTTTATCTCGCGCGGCGATAAGTCGGGCACCCACTCCGCCGAACTCAATCTCTGGAAAGTTGCTGGCGTCGATATCGGTGCCGACAAAGGCCCCTGGTATCGCGACATCGGCCAGGGCATGGGCGCGGCTCTAAATGCGGCTTCCGCTTCTAATGCCTATGTGCTTGCCGACCGCGGCACCTGGCTCTCCTTCAAGAACCGGGGCGACCTCGTGATTTCGGTCGAAGGCGACAAGCGGCTCTTCAACCAGTACGGCGTGATGTTGGTCAATCCTGCGAAGCATGCGCACGTCAAGAAAGATCTCGCGCAAAGCTTCATCGACTGGCTGATCTCGCCGCAGGGTCAGAAGGCGATCTCCGATTACAAGATCAACGGCGATCAGTTGTTCTTCCCGAATGCGTCGGTGCCAGGCGCCTAACCGCCACAGCCCGCGAAAAAGAAAACGCCCGGCGAGAGCCGGGCGTTTTTGTTTGGCGAATGCTCTCGCTTAGAGGCGAACGCCGGTGCCCGTATAAGACTCGGCCGGCAACTGCACGGTGTTCAGCACCGCCCAAGAGCAAAGCGCGATGCCGACGGCGGCAACGCAAGCAAGCAGAAAACTCTTCATTTTACCCCTCCAGACTTATTTTCGGCGCGCTGGCTATTCGGCTGGCTGCGCCTTGGCGCGGGAACTTCCCTTGCCCATTTCTTCTTCGAGCCAAAGCTTGTGATGCTCCTTGGCCCAGTTCACATCAACCTCACCCGAGCCCATCGCCTCGAAGGCGCCTTCCATACCGATCGTGCCGATATAGATATGGCCAAGCATGGCAGCGATAAAGAGCGCCGCTACGATACCATGGACGATCTGCGCGAGCTGTACGCCGCTGACGGTCGTGCCGTAGAACGGGAACATCAGGATGTAGCCCGAGATCGCGACCGCGGCACCACCAAGCACGACGATCCAGTAGATCATCTTCTGGCCGCCGTTGAAGCGGTATGCCGGCGGGTGATCCTTGCCGACGATACCGCCGCCGCGCTTCACCCATTCGACGTCGGTCTTGTTCGGGATATTTCCGCCGATCCACATCAGGAAAATCATGACGGTACCGATGGTGAACGGGAAGCTCAGGTAATTATGGAAATACTTGCCCCACTGCGAGATTGCCGTGAAGGCTTCCGGGCTCATGATCGGCAGCAGCAGCGCCTTGCCGAACGTGATGTTGAGACCGGAAAGCGCAAGGATGATGAAACAGGTCGCCGTCATCCAGTGCACAAAGCGCTCATAGCCGTTGAAGCGAGTGACCGTACGGCCGGAGCGGCCGCTTTCGATCTTCACCATGCCGCGCGTGAGATAGAAGACCACGAGCAAGGCGAGTACGCCGACGATTGAGATCGCAGCGATCCAGCGCAACGTCACCTGATGGAATTCACGCCAATCGCGGCCGACCGGCTGCTCAATCGTGCAGGCGGTCTGGTTCGGCAGTGTGCAGCGGCCGGTGATCTTGTTCAGTTCCCGCAAGAGCTGGTCTTCCTTCACGGATTGCTGTTGCGGGTTGACCGACTGTGCCGTGGCAGGCGTCACGAAGGCGACTGCGAATGCGATCGCAAAGACGCCGAGAATGGTGCGGATGCGCGTATGAAGCGTCATGCTTCTACTCCCGTCTTGAATCTTGTTCTTTTTGCCCCAAAAAGAAGCGCGGCAGATTTCCCCGCCGCACCTCCAATCCAATTAACCGGCGATCGTTTCGCGATAGGCGGTCTTCCAACCCCACGCGCCCGAACCGTAACCACGCTTCGCGACGCGTTCCTTGTAAATCTTCGCGATGATGTCGCCGTCGCCCGCGAGGAGCGACTTGGTCGAGCACATCTCCGCGCAGAGCGGGAGCTTGCCTTCGGCCAGACGGTTGGTGCCGTACTGTGCGTAGTTGGCGGCGGTGTTTTCCGGGTTCGGACCGCCAGCGCAGAAGGTGCACTTGTCCATCTTGCCACGCGAACCGAAGTTGCCGACCCGCGGATACTGCGGCGCGCCGAACGGGCACGCGTAGAAGCAGTAGCCGCAACCGATGCAGAGATCCTTCGAGTGAAGGACAACGCCGTCGGCGGTGGTGAAGAAGCAGTTCACCGGGCACACCGCCGCACATGGCGCGTCGGTGCAGTGCATGCAGGCCATGGAGACCGAACGCTCGCCGGGCTGACCGTCGTTGATGGTCACCACGCGGCGGCGGTTAATGCCCCACGGTACTTCGTGTTCGTTCTTACAGGCGGTAACGCAAGCGTTGCACTCAATGCAACGGTCGGCGTCACAGAGAAATTTCATGCGTGCCATGATCGTTGCTCCTTATGCTGCTGCGACTTGGCAGAGGGTTGCTTTTGGTTCTTGCATGCCCGTCGCCGGGTCGAAGCCGTAGGTCGTCACCGAGTTCACGCTCTCGCCGAGCACGATCGGATCGGTACCTGCCGGATAGTTCTTGCGTTGATCGACGCCCTGGAACCAGCCCGCGAAGTGGAACGGCATCCAGGTGACGCCTCTGCCGACGCGCGGAGTGACCAGCGCCTTGACGCGAGCCTTGGAGTCTTCCGGGCCACTGACCCAGACCCACTGCCCGTCCTTGATGCCGCGGTCGGCGGCATCCTGCGGATTGATCTCGATGAAAGAGTCCTGCTGCAATTCAGCAAGCCACTTGTTCGAGCGTGTTTCTTCGCCGCCGCCTTCGTACTCGACGAGACGTCCCGAGGTGAGCACCAGCGGGAAGCTCTTGGCGATACCCTTGTCGACCGCCGCCTTCTGCACATCGAAGCCGATGTCAGGAACGCGGAAGCGCTGGGCGTTTGCGTAGGTCGGGAATTTGCCGACCAGTTCAGGACGCGGCGTGTAGATCGGCTCGCGATGCACCGGCACCGGATCCGGCAGGTTCCACGCAGCCGCGCGGGCCTTGCCGTTGCCGTATGCCATCACACCGTGCTCGAGCGTCACGCGGATGATGCCGCCGGAGAGATCGATCGCCCAGCCGACGCCATCCGGGTTGTTACCGCCGATCTTCTCGATCGTGGCGCGCTCTGCTTCGGTGAGATCCTTGTCCCAGCCGAGCTTCTTGAGCACGCCGTAGGTGAACTCGGGGTAACCGTCCTTGATTTCGGAGCCGACCGAGTACGAGCCTTCCGCGAGCAGGTTGAAGCGCTGCTCCTTCTCGACCTCGACGCCGTTCTCCATCACCTTCGTCTTGACGACGCGCTCAACGCCGAAGCGGGCGCGGAACGTACCGCCGCCATCCTTGGCATGAAGGTTGGTGTTGTAGAGCGTGTGTGTGCCCGGATGCCGGATTTCCGGCGTACCCCAGCACGGCCACGGCAGGCCGTAATAGTCGTTGGTGATTTCGGCCGGCGCATCCTTCACGGCGCGCAGCGTCACCAGGTCGAACTTGTCCTGATGCTTCATGTGCGCCTTGAGGCGTTCCGGCGACTGGCCGGAGTAACCGGTCGAGAAGCCGCCGCGGTTGATTTCGCGGAGCAGATCTTCCGCGAGCGGCTGGTTGTTCGTGACCTTGATGTTCTTGAACATCTCGTCGGCGAGACCGAGCTTCTTCGCGAGAAGATACATCACATCGTAGTCGTTCTTGGATTCGAAGATCGGCTTGACGATCTGTTCGCCCCATTGGAGCGAGCGGTTCGAGGCCGTGCGAGAGCCGTCGCATTCGAACTGGGTGCAGATCGGCAGGAGATAAGTGCCGTTCTTGCGCTCGGAGAGCGCGGCCCAGGTAGTCGGATGCGGGTCAGCGACGACGAGAAGTTCGAGCTTCTCAATACCTTCTTTCGCCTTCGGCATACGGGTCACAGTGTTGCCGCCGTGTCCGAACACCATCATGGCCTTGAGGTTGTCGCTCTGCGTGACGCGTTCTTTCGGCAACGTCGTCGCATCGAACCAGCGGGTCGACGGAATGCCGACAGCGCCCATCATCTTCTCATCGGCGAAGCGCGCCTGTAGCCACTTAACGTCGGTGCCCCAGACACGCGACCAGTGCGCCCACGCGCCCGGTGCGAGACCGTAGTAGAGCGGCAGCGAACCGATATCGAGCCCGAGGTCGGTCGCACCCTGCACGTTGCAGTGACCGCGGAAGATGTTCGCGCCGGTGCCGAACTTGCCGACGTTACCGGTGGCAAGCAGCAGGTTGCAGAACGCGCGGACGTTGGCGGTGCCGACGGTGTGCTGGGTTGCGCCCATACACCAGATGAAGGTGGACGGCTTCTCGGTTGCGAACTGCTTCGCAACCTTCTCGAGTTGCGGTCCCGGAACGCCGGTGACGCGCTCAACTTCGGCCGGCGTCCACTTCTCACATTCCTTGCGGACGAGATCCATGTCCGCAACGCGCTGGGCGATGAATTCCTTGTCTTCCCAGCCGTTCTTGAAGATGTGGTGCATCATGCCCCAGATCAGCGGGATGTCCGTGCCGGAGCGGAAGCGCACAAATTCGTTCGCATGCGCCGCGGTGCGGGTCATGCGCGGATCCATCACGATCCAGTTCGCGCGGTTCTGTTCCTTGCCGGAGAGAACGTGCTGCAACGAGACCGGATGCGCTTCAGCGGCGTTCGAGCCCATGAAGACGATGGTCTTCGCGTTACGGATGTCGTTGTAGGAGTTCGTCTGCGCGCCATAACCCCAGGTGTTGGCGACGCCGGTCACCGTGGTCGAGTGGCAGATACGCGCCTGATGGTCGACGTTGTTCGTGCCCCAATATGCCGCGAACTTGCGGTTGAGGTACGCGCCTTCGTTCGAGAACTTCGCGGAGCCGAGCCAGTAAACCGAGTCCGGTCCGTTCTTCTTGCGGATTTCCTCGAGCTTATCGCCGATCTCGTTGATCGCGACGTCCCAGGAGATGCGCGTCCACTGACCGTTCACGAGCTTCATCGGATACTTCAGGCGGCGGTCGCCGTGCACGAGCTCGCGCACCGCTGCGCCCTTGGCGCAATGCGAGCCGCGGTTGATCGGGCTTTCGTAACCGGACTCCTGACCGATCCACACGCCATTCGCGACTTCCGCGACGACGGTGCATCCGACGGAGCAGTGCGTGCAGATGTTGCGCTTGATCTCGATCTTCGCGCCTGCGGGCGGTACCGGACCGGCTTCCGCCTTGCGCGCGCCTGCGAGCGGCAACGCGCCGACCGCGGCGAGACCGCCGGCAGCAAGACCGGAGCGGCGCAGGAATGTACGGCGGTTGATGCCGCCGCTGGTGTTTGCAGCAAAGGCGGCGGCGAGTTGGCCGCGGCGTGCTTCGCGTTCGGTTCTTTTGATGAGCACGTGCCCCTCCCTCTTAGCTGTTCACGCGATAGAAGGTCTTCACGTGATCAGTTTCCTGATAACGAGCCTTCGTCTTCGGATCTTCTTTCGGCTGCTGCGCGGCGGCGTTCGTCGCCACCATGGGAGTCGCAGCTACCGCAGCGGCACCCGCACCTGCGCCCATCGTGCGCAAGAACTCGCGCCGTCCGACCGCCTTCTTGTCCTGCTGTTTCATCGCGTTCCTCCTCCAGATCGTTACTCGCGCGCCTTATGAGGGCAGCGCGAAAGCTTCCGTTTCGATTTCAATGAATGCGCGGCCTAGCTTGCCGACGCTGCGATAGAATTTCGCGCTCTCCGCCGCTTCGAGATCCGCGAAGAAGCGGCTCGCCCACGGCTTGATGTGTTTTTCAAAAAACTCGCGGTCCGCGCCGATCGGCGCCGGGAAACGCTTGGCAACGATGCCGGCCATGATCTCGCAAAGGAAAGCGATGTGATCTTCCGGGTCGGGATTGGCTTCGTTCTTTTCGATGCCGAGCAGGAAGAGATCGCCGCGCAGACGCGCGAGCGGACGCTCATGCAGGAAGCCGGTCAGGTAATAGGACGCATAAGGAAGCAGTTCGCCGCGGCCGACGCCGATGAACACGTCGAAGTATTCGCGATCGACCTGCTGCGCGTTCATTGAAGCAGCGGCGTCGGAAAGCAGCGCATGCGCTTTTCCGATTTCGCTCTCGTCGCCCTGGAGGTTTTCCAGACGCGTCAATAAATCCGCTGTCGGAGCTTTCGCAAGCAGCATGGAAAGCAGCGCATATTCCTGCGCGCGGGCGACATCGATCTCGTCCAGCGTATCGCTCACGTAAAAGTCCGTTCCAAAAAGATCAGGCCGAAGCGCCGTGCGCGAAATTCCGGTCGCGGCTTCAACGGCAGCGACACGTTCCGCAGGCACCCGATTCCAGTTTGAGACAGACGGCTGCGCGATGCCGATGCGACGAGCGAGCTCGCTCACCCCACCAACCGATCGAATGGCATGTTCCAAGCCCTGATCGCGCAACATTCCCTCCGTTTAGAATTAGAACGCCTTGAATCAGCGCTTCTTCAGAACTGTTTCAAAGAGGGTAGCCGCTTGGCGGAATAGCGCAATAGCCTGTGCCTATATAGGCAGCAGCTATTTCGTTGTGCGCCGCACAAGGCGAAGCGGTGGGCGAAGACAATTAGTTGGGGAGCGCACTGCCGTGACGGCGAACCGGTGAAACCGGTAGCTCGCTATCGGACTCAGACTGTTGCGGTGCAGCGGCAGCTTGCGCGCTTTTGTCGCCTGACTCCTCGTCAGTGTGGGCAGGATCGAAATCGCCGTGATCGACTGTCGCGGCATCCTTGCTCCGGAGTTCTACCGAGGATGGCGGCTCGGATGGCACCTGCGCAGTCTGCGTTTGCAAAGCAGCCGGGTCTGCTTTCTCAAGCAGTGTTTCGGCTTCCGCGGTCGCCTTCTTCACCTTGCCGAACACATCGGCGACCATTTCCTGCACGTTCACCGACGGATCGAGCGTGCCGAAGCCGTACTGACCCGGTGCGTTGAAGTCCCAGGAGTATTCCGAAAGACCGATGTAATCGCGGATCGCAGGATCTGCGCTCCACGCGCGGCGAAGGGCTGCTTGGGTCAACGCCGCAGGCACACCCTTCGATAGAAACGCACGGATGTCGGTGCCTGCGGTGATCGACTCGATCGGAGGAAGTGTCGAGACATCGAACTCTTCCTCGGCAGGCTCTTTCGTTGCATCCGCCTGCCCGGCTGCGGTGTCCTGCTCCTCAGGCTTCGCCGCTTCCTCCGCAGGTTCTTTCGCCGCCTCTTGCTTGCGGCGCGACCAGCGATTGAGAAAGCCCTCTTCTTCCTCGTTCACGACTTCTTCTCCGTTAGGCCGCCGGGCCGCTGGCCCAGCGCTTCTGGATTGGCCTTGTCGCGCTTGCGCTTGAAGAAGGGCTCGTGAACGTAATGCTGCTCGACGAAGGCCGCGAGATTGTTGCGCATCGTTTCCGGCATCGGCACCGGCTCCACAATATCGGTCGCGCTTTCCGTGAGCCCCTCACCTTCAAACGGGTTCGCGGTCACCATGGCGAGTTCGAGCGGCGGCTCGACGCCTGTCGGCCTCAAGATGATCCAAAGCTTCGGATAGCCGGTCAAAAGGTTCTCGCGGTAATGCGGGGCGTCCCCCGCATAGAGTCCGATTTCTGCTTTGCCTGCATAAAAAAGCGCACGGTCGCTGTTGCCTTCGAGCAAAGTCCAGGCGTCCATATCCGGCACCCCTTCCAGCACGTTCGCAGGCCGCCAGATATGGTCGATCCACTTGCTCTGCGCTTTCAGGCGCTCAACCACAACACCGACGGGGATTGAGATAAGCGGAGTGCTCATGTCGCCGCCTCCAGACGCTTCACGTTCAACCCTGTCAAAAGATTCTGCGGCTTCATACGGATCATCTTCTCATCGGACATGCCGAGGATCAGATAAGCGGGCGGCGCGTCCTTGTCTTTCGGCGCGTCATCGCCCTGAACGCGAAGCGCATAAAGCGCAACGAGTAGGCCTTGCATCGCGGCATCGATTTGCTCGCCATTCCAGAGCATGTCGCCAATCTTCGTGCCTTCGGTGTCAAGGCCGACGTACCAGGTAAAGCGGGCATCTTTGAGTTCGACGACCGGAACCACGCTCGTTTCCATCGCAAGCAGATGGCGGACCCAGCGCGAAATTACCTCGCCAAGCGCTTCATGACCGCGGCGGCCCGCGGTCAGATCGAGCGCCATGTCGTAACGATCGCTCCGTTCGTAGTACGTGTCCGCATTGTCGTCGTTGAGGATGTCGATCTCTGCCGATTTTTCTATGCCGAGCATGCCGACCAGCGGCGAAACCTGCGCAGGATTGTTGCCGGCAATCGTTTCCTCGTCCGCGACGATCAACGATCCCTCATGCGTGGTCACGCGCTGCGAGCGGTAAAACAATTCGCCCGCACGCAAGACAAACGGGTCTTTGCACTCGTCAAGTACGTTTCTCAGAATGACGTGAACCAGCTGGTTCAAGAATAGCGGCGGGGTACGGCCAACGCCACCGCGGATCAGCGCAAGGTAAGCAGCCTCAATTGTCAGATGCTTCAGGAGATGATCGCGAAACTCAAGCACAACTTGCCAGTTCTCGCGCGCGTCCTCATCGGCCATAGCGGCGATCTCATCAGCCCCTACGACGCGGCGGGGGTCTTCCAGAAGAGCGGCATGTAACGCGCGTTCGACCACACAGGCTTCAGGGGGCGGTGCCAATTCAGGCCGTGCGAAATATACCTTCAGGAAATCGTCGCTCACGACGAGTCCGCCGCCCTCATCGCGATCGAGCAGGTGATGCCCGCAGGAAAGCCAGAAGTCCTTCATTGCCGCTTTCCTTCGATCATGCCGGCGAGATCAACGCGTTCCTCGACTTCGTCTTCGCCGTGGACTTCGTGAAAGTTAAAGGCACGAAACCGCTTCGGGCCTTTCTCCGCCGGCTGCAAAGAGCGAAACGCTTCGCGGATTGTGCCGTCTTCCACCGTACGATGCACGGCAACGAGAATGTCCGGCGGATATTCGCAAAGCGACTCCGCGAAGGCGACCTCTTCTTCGGCCGCGGCACGCGCGGCCTCTACGTCCGGCGCGCCAAAATGCGCGACCAGCTGGCGCGCAAGCGTCTCTATCACTTCGGCCCGGTCGCCGTCCTTCGCTTGCACGATCTGCACAAGCGTCGAGCGGCCCATCGACGCGACGCCAAGAAAGCCGCCTCGGAACGCCGCACGATCTTTCCCAGCGAGTGCGCCGAGATCACGATCCCAGTATTCGAATGCACCCGACACCGCCCATTCGCCCGGCTCCGCAGGCTTGTCGAAAACGAACGTGTCCGACGGATCGAGACGAATAGTACGCAACAGCTTCAATAGAGGATGTCCCCGGTTTTGTGGTCGAGCCAAAGCGCACGCTCGATCGCAGGTAAAAGCTTGCGTTTCTCAACGTCGAGTTTGCCTTTACGGCGCGTGAGCAGGTCGCCGGCGGCATCGATACTGCGCTCGACATTCTCCTGCGCCGGCACGCGCGATAGATAAGACTCGGCCACTTTTCCAAATCCGGTGTTTTGCCAATCGTCCATGTGCACCATCAGGTGCCGCGCAAAGCTTTCTGCGAGCCTTCCGCTGCCGACTTCATCAAAACCCTCTTCGTGCAGGCTCGCGATATGCGCGCGCTCGCCGGGCTCGCGATAGTCGAGAATATCGGTGCGAACCATGGCGCCGAACACAAGCCAGTCCGGGCGTTCTTTCTCGTTTGCGTTCGCGGGCCAGGCGAGCTGACCGCCACCGACGAGTCCCTCGTTGAAGATCAGCTTCGCCGGAAATTCATAGTGCATCGGCATTTCCGGCGGCGCGTGAACGGCGAGCGCATCGGCAAGAGCTGCTAGACACGCGTACATCGCGCGGCGCGCGTACATGAGCGGCTCGTCAGGCTCGAGTACCACGGCAAATTCCGCTACATCGAAACGGCCTACCCAAACCAGGGTACCGGCACCCGCTTTCGGCGCGATTTGTTGCGCATGCGCGAACGCGTCTCCCGCCTCGCGTAGCATGATTGCGCGATAAACCGGCGGCAGGTCGAGCTTTTCGTTGAAGGGCGTTTTCGCGCTGGTGCGCGCTTGCGTGTTCATGGTTCCAGGATGTTCCGAGCCAGGGGGTTTTACTTTTGATTTGTTCTCATTATAGCGTGCCGCAGAGCAGCCGAGAACCTCGTCTGCACAAGGGTTAAGCACGGAAGCGTTGCCTTAATGGCCGAGAAATCCCGCACACTCTTTATATGTAGCTGCGAGCGCACCATGCCGCTCGACGCCGATGCCATAGGCCGTGGCTGCAAGGGTGCGGCAATCGAAACCGCGAACCATCTTTGCCGGGCAGAGATTGGGCGCTTTTCGGCCGAGGCGGCAAAGGGCGGCGAAATCACGGTCGCCTGCACGCAGGAAACGCCAGTATTCACCGAAGTCTCCGCCGAAAACGGCGGTATGGTGTCGCTCAGTTTCACCAACATTCGCGAGAACGCGGGCTGGTCGAAAGACGCGAAAGCTGCCGGCCCGAAAATGGCGGCCCTGCTTGCGGCCGCTGCCGTTCCCATGCCGGAAATTCCGCTGGTTCCGCTTGCCAGCGAGGGCGTGATCCTCGTTTACGGACGCGACGAAAAAGCGATCGAAGCTGCGAAGCTCCTGAAAGACCGCCTCGACGTCACCGTGCTTTTATCAAAGCCTGGTGCTGTCGAACCTGCACGCGTGAGCGAATTTCCGATCGCCAAGGGTAGCATCGTTTCGGCGCACGGCCATCTCGGCGCATTCGAACTGACTGTCGATGACTACGCTTTGCCCGCAGCTTCGTCGCGCGGCAAACTCGAATTCGACCTTGGCCGCGACGGCGCGAAATCGCGTTGCGATCTGATCCTCGATCTGACCGGCGGTATACCGCTCTTTCCCGCGCACGAACTGCGAGACGGTTATCTCCGCGCCGATCCGAACGATCCGGCAGCAATCCTTCGCGCCGTGATGAAGGCAGGTGAGCTCGTCGGCACTTTCGACAAGCCGCGCTACATCACATTCACCGAAAGTCTTTGCGCACATTCGCGCTCGAAAATCGTCGGCTGTAATCGCTGTCTGAACCTTTGTCCTACCGGCGCGATTACGCCGAACGGAGATCATGTCGCGATCGACGCGAATGTCTGCGCGGGTTGCGGCGCATGTGCCGCAGTTTGCCCGACCGGGGCCGCGGCCTATGCGCTGCCGCCGGTCGACGCGCTGATCGGCAAAATCCGGACGCTGATATCCACTTATCGCGAAGCCGGTGGCGCAAACCCCGTGCTGTTGCTGCATGATGGCGAACACGGCTTGCCGATGATCGAAATGCTGGCGCGCCACGGCGACGGATTGCCGGCCAATGTCATCCCGGTTCAGGTGAACGAGGTAACACAGATCGGCCTGGAAACCTTTGCGGCTGCTTTTGCTTACGGCGCGGCCTCGGTGCGGCTCCTGATGCGCGCACGCCCGAAACATGAAACCGAAGGAACTGTCCGTACGCTTTCTTATGTCGATACAATCTTGAAAGGCCTCGGCTTCGGTGAGAACCGCGTCGCGACAATCCAAACCGACGATCCGGATGCACTCGGCCAGGCGCTCTACGAAATAACGACCACGAAGAGCCACACGAAAACCGCGAGCTTCATGCCGCTCGGCCGCAAGCGCGACGTAATGCGCTCCGCTTTGCGCGAGTTGCAGGGAGTGGCACCCGCACCGATCGATGTAATTGCGCTTCCAGAGCATGCTCCTTTCGGCAAGATCGAAGTAAACGCCGAAGGCTGCACGCTTTGCCTTGCCTGCGTTTCGGCCTGCCCGACCGGCGCGCTTTCCGATAACCCGGAAAAGCCGATGCTGAAGTTTGCCGAGGACGCATGTGTCCAGTGCGGACTCTGCAAGGCGACCTGCCCGGAGAAAGTCATCTCTCTTCATCCGCAGATCGATTTCCGCGCGGCAACCGCCGAAGCGCGTATCATGAAGGAAGAAGAGCCGTTCGAGTGCATCCGCTGCTCGAAGCCGTTCGGCACCAAGAGCACGATCGAGCGCATCACGGCGAAACTCGAAGGCCGGCACTGGATGTTCCAGGGGCGCGCGCAACGGCTCGAACTTCTGAAGATGTGCGAAGACTGCCGCGGCATCGTTGCGATCGAGGAATCCTTCGATCCGCATGAAGCGCCGATGCGACCGCATGTGCGGACGACCGAGGACTACATTCGCGAACGCGATGAAGCGAAGAAGTCTTAAAAACGCTACTTCTTCGTCGTCTTCAGCAGAAACTCGATCAGCGCCTTGCGGTCGTCTTCGGTCGCGATCTTCTGCTCCGGCATTTTCGTGCCCGGCGTATAGGCCATCGGCCCCACTTCAAACAGCTTTGAAACCGTTTCCGGCGTCCAGACGATATCCATCTTCTTGAGCGCATCGGAGAACTGATAGCCGGGCTGCGTCGCAATCTTGCGTCCGAAGATACCGTGCAGCGTCGGACCCGCGCGGTTGCCCTCGTCCGGCGAAAGCGTGTGACAGGCAACGCAGGCCTTATACACTTCCGCGCCGCGATCTCCCTCGAAGGCCGAGAGGATATTGTCGGGGCCGCGCATCGCGACTTCGCCGAGATGTTCGCCCGTCTCCGCGTTCCAGCGGCGCACGAGCCTGTCGTTGCCGCCGGAGACGAGCGTTTTACTGTCCGGCAGGAACGCCACCGCCCAGACCGGAAGGCCGGGACCGACCAGCGTGCGGGCGATTTTGCGATTCTGCCGCTCGATGATCGCAACCGAACCTGCGATTGCAGCCGCAGCAACAAACTTTCCGTCCTGCGAGACCGCGATTGAAATGATCGGGCGTTCGGCGGCTTGCACTGAAGCATTCATGTCGCCGGTGGGCGAGAGGAAATAAACCTTGCCGTCAGCACCCGCGACCGAAATTTCACCGTCGCGTGCAATCGAAATCGAATTGAGTGGGCTTGGTACCTGCGCCGTGATCGGCGAGTCGAGTTTCGCAAGCGGCCATATGCGGACGGTGAGATCGTAGCCTGCGCTGACCAGCGCGCTTCCGTCCGGTGTAAACGCAATCGCGTTCACATTGTCCTGGTGACCTTGCAGCACTTTCGTCTCGCCGCCATCGACTGGCGTCAGCCGGATCGTGCGATCCCAAGAAGCCGAAGCAATCCATTTTCCGTCCGGCGACGCCGCGAGTGCGACGACCGGCGCGGTGTGCCCCTTCAAAATTGTCGCGGGCGCGGGCTGACCTTCGCTCCAGATCGCGACCTGCCCATCTTCGCCGCCGGTCGCCAGCTTGCCGCCGGGGATTACGACGACGGCGTTCACGGCGCTTTCGTGAAAGCGCAACACCTGCACTGCGGAATTTTTGGCGAGCGACCAGCGGATCGCAGAAGTATCGAAGCTGCCGGAGATTGCGAAGGAACCGTCCGCCGAAATCGCTAGCGATTTAATCGGCCCACCGTGGCCTTGCAGCTGCGCTACCGCTGGTGAAATCGCGAAAGCGGTAAACGCTGCCAGCAGCGCAGTGAGCACCGATTTCTTTGTCATGGGCGGCAGCTTATCCCCTTCTTGGGCCTTGTTCATAGATTTTTTCTATCGCCGTATGTCTTTGAGGCCATTGTAGCTTTTCGACATTCCCTCCATTTCTTTGGAATGACAACAATTATCGCCGGGCCGCATACGGCTCCCGAAGCCAAACGCAAAAGACCGCGCCCGAAGCCCAAAGGCCGCCAGATCGACATCCGCGCGCTTGAGGAAGTGTGCGCGCTGCTCGGCAATCGTTCGCGCCAGCGCGATCTTCTGATCGAACATCTGCACCTTATTCAGGACAAGTATGGCCATCTCTCGGCTGCGCATCTTGCCGCCCTCGCCGAGGAAATGAAACTCGCGCAAACCGAAGTCTATGAAGTAGCAACCTTTTACGCGCACTTTGACGTCGTGAAGGAAGGCGAGACACCGCCGCCCGCGACCACGGTTCGCGTTTGCGACTCCCTGTCCTGCTGCATTGCGGGCGCCGACAAGTTGCTCGCGGAACTTCCCGGCAAGCTTGGCAAGGACGTTCGCGTCGTGCGAGCGCCCTGCATGGGTGCTTGCGACAAGGCACCGGTCGCCGCGGTCGGACACGCGCAAGTGTTCCGCGCGACGAACGAGAATGTCTCCGCTGCGGTGAAGGCGCACCAACATCCGCACTCCTTCAAAACGCAGAACGACTTCGACGCCTATCGGAAGCAAGGCGGCTACAAACTGCTCGAAGACTGCCTCGCCGGAAAGCGCACGCGCGAGGAACTTATCTCGATCGTGAGTGACGCGGGCCTACGCGGTCTCGGTGGCGCAGGCTTCCCGACCGGACGCAAGTGGTCGCTCGTCAGCGCGGAACCCGCGCCGCGTTTGATGGCCGTCAACGGCGACGAAGGCGAGCCCGGTACGTTCAAGGATCGCTTTTATCTCGGACAGGATCCGCACCGCTTCATCGAGGGCATGCTGATTGGTGCATGGGTCGTCGAAGCAAAAGAGGTCTATTTTTATCTGCGCGACGAATATCCGGAAATCCGCCTGCTCGTTGAGCAGGAACTCGCGAAAGTCGAGAAAGCAGGACTCACGAAATTCTCCAAGGTCATCATGCGCCGTGGCGCCGGTGCCTACATCTGCGGCGAAGAATCCGCGATGATCGAGAGCATCGAAGGCAAGCGCGGATTGCCGCGTCATCGTCCGCCTTATGTTGCGCAAGTCGGTCTGTTCGGCCGTCCGACGCTCGAGCACAATGTCGAGACGCTGTTCTGGATTCGCGACCTCGTCGAAAAAGGCCCGGAGTGGTTCACGTCGCAAGGCCGCCGCGAACGCAAAGGCTTCCGTAGCTTCTCGGTTTCGGGCCGCGTGAAAAATCCGGGCGTGAAGGTCGCTCCTGCGGGCGTCACAATTCAGGAACTGATCGACGAATATTGCGGCGGCATGATCGAGGGCGAAACATTCAAGGGTTATCTCCCCGGCGGCGCATCGGGGGGCATTCTTCCCGCTTCGATGAACGACATCCCGCTCGATTTCGGCACACTTGAAAAATACGGCTGCTTCATCGGCTCACATGCTGTCGTCATCCTCTCCGACAAGGACGACATGAAAGCGGTTGCGCTGAACCTCATGAAGTTCTTCGAAGACGAATCCTGCGGCCAGTGCACGCCGTGCCGCGCCGGCACCGAGAAAGCCGTTAAGCTGATGGCGCAAGGCCCGTGGAACGAGGCTCTCCTCACCGAACTTTCGAATGCGATGCGCGACGCCTCGATCTGCGGCCTCGGTCAGGCCGCGTCGAACCCGCTCTCTTCCGTTTTCAAATACTTCCGCGACGATCTCACAAAGCCGCTGCGGCAATGGTGACGCAATGAACGCGATGAACGGCATGCCGAAGGTGATCAAGTTCACGCTCGACGGCAAGGAAGTCGAAGCCCTCGAAGGCGAGACGATCTGGCAGGTCGCAAAGCGTCAGGGCACCGACATCCCTCACCTCTGCTATTTGCCCGAGCCCGGCTATCGCCCGGACGGTAATTGCCGCGCCTGCATGGTCGAGATCGAAGGCGAACGCGTCTTGGCTGCGTCGTGCATCCGCACGCCGGTCGATGGCATGAAGGTTAGCTCTCAGTCCGAACGCGCGGACGCTTCGCGCAAGATGGTGTTCGAACTCCTCGCGACAGATCAACCCGAGCGCGCGACCGCCCCCGACCCGCAATCGAAGTTCTGGTCGTGGACCGACAAGATGGGAATCGAGACCGGACGGTTTCCCGAACAGGAAAAGGTCGCGTCCGACCGCTCGCATCCGGCGATGGCGGTCAATCTCGACGCCTGCATCCAGTGCAATCTCTGCGTCCGCGCCTGCCGCGAAGTGCAGGTGAACGACGTAATCGGCATGGCCGGCCGCGGCGCCAACGAGAAGATCGTATTCGACTTCGACGATCCGATGGGTGCTTCGACCTGCGTCGCCTGCGGCGAATGCGTACAGGCCTGCCCGACCGGCGCGTTGATGCCCGCAACCCGCGTGGATGCGAACAATACATATAAAGGCGACGTCGACCGCGAAGTGGACAGCGTCTGCCCCTATTGCGGTGTCGGCTGTCAGCTCACCTATCAGATCAAGGACGACAAGATTGTTTCGGTCGTGGGCAAGGAAGGCCCGGCGAACGCGAACCGTCTTTGCGTGAAGGGCCGCTTCGGCTTCGACTACGTGCACAACAAGCAGCGCCTCTTGAAGCCGCTCATCCGTAAGGAAGGCGTGCCGAAAGTCCCGCACGAATTCATCGATCCGTCGAACCCGTTCACGCATTTCCGTGAAGCGACGTGGGAAGAAGCGCTAGACCGCGCAGCCTCCGGCCTCGTGAAAATCCGCGACCGCGACGGAGCGGATGCGCTCGCAGGCTTCGGCTCGGCAAAAGGCTCGAACGAAGAGGCTTATCTCTTCCAGAAGCTCGTTCGCACCGGCTTCGGCACCAATAATGTCGATCACTGCACGCGTCTCTGCCACGCCTCCTCCGTGTCGGCACTGCTCGAAGGCGTTGGCTCCGCGGCGGTGACCGCGACCTTTAACGAGGTGAAGAACTCCGACCTCATCATCGTAATCGGCGCGAACCCGACGGAAAATCATCCGGTCGCAGCGACCTTCTTCAAGCAGGCGGCGAAGAACGGCGCCAAGCTCGTCATCATGGACCCACGCGGCACGGCGATGAAGCGCCACGCCTGGAAGATGATGCAGTTCAAGAACGGTACCGACGTCGCGATGCTGAACGCCATGCTGAACGTGATCGTCGAGGAAGAGCTCTACGACAAGCAATACATTCAGACCTATGTCGAGGGCTTCGAAGCGTGGAAGGAAAACGTAAAGGACTTCACGCCCGAGGAAATGGCGCCGATTTGCGGCATCGAGGCTGAGACGCTACGTGATGTCGCTCGCGCCTACGCGCGCGCGGAAAGCGCGATCATTTTCTGGGGCATGGGCGTCTCGCAGCACACGCACGGCACCGATAATGCGCGCTGTCTGATTGCGCTCGCGCTTATCACCGGCCAGATCGGCCGTCCCGGCACAGGCCTGCACCCGCTTCGCGGCCAGAACAACGTGCAGGGTGCGTCGGATGCGGGCCTGATCCCGATGTTCTTCCCCGACTACAAGTCTGTCGAAGCGCCGGAAATCCGCTCGCTCTATGAAGATAAGTGGGGCGTGAAGCTGCCGCCGAAGCGCGGCAAGACGGTTGTCGAAATCATGGACGCGGTACATGCCGACGAGATCAAGGGTATGTATATCGAGGGCGAAAACCCGGCGATGTCCGATCCCGATCTCAATCACGCACGCGAAGCGCTCGCGCATCTAGAGCATCTCGTGGTGCAGGACCTGTTCCTCACGGAGACCGCTGTTTATGCAGACGTGATCCTCCCTGCCTCCGGCTGGCCGGAGAAAGACGGCACGGTCACAAACACGAACCGCCAGGTGCAGATGGGTCGCGTTGCGATCCCGATGCCGGGCGAAGCGCGGCAGGATCTCTGGATCATTCAGGATATTGCGAACCGCATGGGCTGCGGCTGGAATTACAAGCACGTCGGCGAAGTCTTCGACGAAATGGTCTCGAT
>JAKFYO010000065.1 GCA_021730825.1 Hyphomicrobiales bacterium | reverse complement strand
GGAAAGTCAGCGGCGGCGCGGACGAACTCGAGGCGAAAGTGAATGCGAACCCCGCCGATCATCAAGCGCGTTTCGATCTCGCGGTTTCCTTGAGCGCGAAAGGCGAGAAGGCAAAAGCCGCCGAGCATTTGCTCGGCATCATCAAGAAAGACCGCAAGTGGAACGACGAAGCCGCGCGCAAACAGCTGCTTCAGTTCTTCGACGCCTGGGGCCCGATGGACGAAGCGACCGTCGACGCCCGCAAGCAACTTTCGACGATTTTATTTTCGTAACCGCGAACAAAGCAGCAGATGGCAATCAACGCGCCCTACCGTTCAGCCGAGGAAATTCCGGAGATCATTCCGGTATTTCCGCTGCCGCGCGCGGTGCTACTGCCTCGCGCCGAGTTGCCGCTGAATATTTTCGAGCCGCGCTATTTGCAGATGATCGAAGACACGATCCGCGGCGAGCGCCTGATCGGCATGATCCAGCCGAATGAGCCGGAAGAAGGCGCATCGAAAGTCCCGCCGCTTTATCAGGTCGGCTGCGTCGGCAGGCTCTCGAGCTTCGCGGAAACCGGCGACGGGCGTTATCAGGTCGTGCTCACCGGCGTCTCGCGCTTTCGCGTGATCGAGGAAGTTCCCGTCACCACGCCGTATCGTAAGTGCAGGGTCGATTACCGCCTGTTCGCGGAAGACCTCGTGCAGGGCTTCGGCGAGGACGAAGTCGATCGCGAAACGCTTCTGAAGACGCTCGCCAATTATCTCGCCGCGAATTCTATCGAAGCCGACTGGTCCGGAATTTCGCAGGCGCCGACCGAAGCGCTCGTGAACGGCCTCTCTTTGATGGCGCCGTTCGGCGTCCGTGAGAAGCAAGCGTTGCTTGAAGCGCCTGATTTGCGCACCCGCGCGCAGCTTCTTGTCGCAGCCACCGAGATCAACCTTGCCGCCGGCGAGGCAGACGAGAATGGAACCTTGCAGTAGTATCCGCGTTGTTGCGGGGCACTTCCCGCAATTTGGAGAGACCAATGAACACCGACCGTCACACCGTCGATCCCAAGCTTCTGGAAATTCTGGTTTGCCCGGTGACCAAGGGACCGCTGGAATATGACGCGGACAAGCAGGTGCTGGTCTCGCGCGCAGCCAAGCTGATCTATCCGATCCGCGACGGCATTCCGATCATGCTGCCCGAGGAAGCGCGGCCGTTAGCCGACTAAATAAATTCACCCCGAAGCAATTTCGGAACATCGCCCGTGAGGCCCGCAGCCTCTCGGGCGAAAAACTTTTTAAGGCCAGGCGCGCGGTCGACGAGGCCGAGGCCCATATCGCGCAGGTATTTCAGCGGCATCGACTCGTTCGAGAACAGCCGGTTCAACCCATCGGTTGCTAACCCCATCGCCACGGTGTCTGCGCGCCGCCAGCGCTGATAACGCGACAACACTTCCGGCGCGCCGGGATCGAGACCGAGCCGCGCGTTGTCGGCGATACATTCGGCAAGTGCCGCGACATCGCGCAAGCCCATGTTCAGGCCCTGCCCGGCAAGCGGGTGAATGACGTGTGCTGCATCACCGACGAGCGCGAGCCGCTCGGCGACGAACGAACGCGCAATCGAAATCTGCAGAGGATACGAGCGCGCGGGCGAAAGCACTTCGAGTTCGCCAAGCTGCAGGCCGAAACGCAATTCGAGTTCGGCAAGAAATTCTGCGGATGGCAAGGCGACAATGCGTTTGGCCTCAGTACTCTCCTCGGTCCACACAATCGACGAGCGCTTTCCGGTGAGCGGCAGGATCGCGAACGATCCGCTCGGGAGAAAGTGCTGCACGGCCTTGCCGTTATGCTCGCGCGCGTGCCCGATGGTGGCGACGATGCCGGATTGGTCGTAGCCGCGCGCAATCGTCTGGATTTTTGCGAGCCCTCGCAATTTTGATTGGGCGCCGTCGGCCGCGGCAAGCAGCCGCGCGCGGTATTCTTTCCCCACCCGCCTGAAAGCGCGCGAAATTTTCGTCCGGCGCATAGGCCTCGATCCCATAAGCGACAAGCTCAACCTCCGCCTCTTCCGCAGCCTCCCGTAGCGCTTTGACCAGCGCGCGGTTTTCGACCATGTGCGCGAAAGGCTCGTCTTCTTCGTCCTCGGCAAATTCGAGGAAAGTCTGCCGCACGGCGTCGTGTAATTTCGAATCGGTGATCTCCATGGCGCGGATGGGCTGCAAGTCGGAGAGCCGTTCCCAGACGCCGATCGCTTCGAAGAGCTTGCGTGCGCCGCCGGCAATCGCAACGACGCGGTCATCGCGCAAAGGCTCTTTGGCGAGCGCCGGATCGAACACTGCGACTGAAAATCCGCGGCCCAGGGTCTGCCTGAGCGCGATGCCGAGCGCAGCACCGGCAACGCCGGCCCCTGCGACTGCTACATCCAGCGGCTTATCCCGCGTTTGCTTGTCCATGGCGGCAAGATATGTACGTTAAGGCTCTCGCGGCAACCCGCCGATCAAGTCAAGGTTTACCGATGACCAAAGCGGTCGAAACCCTCCTCGACATTCTCGATCTCGAAACGCTCGAGGTGAATCTCTTTCGCGGCCACTCGCCGAAGGATAGTTTCATACGCGTTTTCGGAGGGCAGGTGATTGGGCAGGCGCTGGTCGCGGCCTACCGCACGGTGCCGGAGCGCGCCTGTCATTCGCTCCACGCTTATTTTCTTCTCGGCGGCGATCCGAAAGCGCCGATCATTTACGAAGTGGATCGTATTCGCGACGGTGGCAGCTTCACCACGCGCTGGGTGAAAGCGATCCAGCACGGCGAAGCGATCTTCTCGATGGGCGTGTCGTTTCAGAAAGAAGAAGATGGCCACGAGCATCAGGCCGAGATGCCGAAGGTGCCGATGCCTGAAGAACTGATGAGCGAGAAAGACATCCGCGAAAAAGTAATGCCGATGCTGCCGGAGGCAGTGCGCAAATATTACGAGCGCGAACGTCCGATCGAACTGCGCCCGGTCGAATACATGCGCTACCTCTCGAAGGATTATCGCGAGCCGAAATTCAATGTCTGGATGAAAGCGGTCTCGCCTTTGCCCGACGATCCGATCGTCCACCGCTGCGCGCTGGCTTACGCTTCCGACATGGGCTTGCTCGATGCCGCCCTGATCCCGCACGGGCGTTCGGTGTTTTCGCGCTCGATCCAGGCCGCCTCCCTCGACCACGCACTGTGGTTTCACCGGCCGTTTCGTGCCGACGAGTGGCTGCTCTATTCACAGGATTCTCCGAACGCGAACGGAGCCCGCGGCTTCTCCCGGGGCCAATTCTTCAAAAGAGACGGCACTTTGGTCGCTTCCGTCGCCCAGGAAGGGTTAATCCGGAAGCGCGACCCGAATTTCGAGAAGAAAAAGACCTGATTCTGCGATTGAAGGGCTGAAACCGGCTTTGCCGGGAGCTACGCAAAAAAGCGGCGGCGATCCCCGTCCCCGCTTAAAATTCCGGCTGAACGCCGATATTCTGTGCAGATAAAGCCGCCTTGGTTTTAGGCGGGGCACTGCCGGAACTCTCGCTCAGAACAACAAGCCGGTAGCAGGGGAAGCGCTCATGAAGCTCATTATTGCTGTCATCAAGCCGTTCAAGCTCGAAGAGGTGCGCGACGCGCTCTCGGCGGTCGGCGTCCAAGGCATCACGGTTTCCGAAGTGAAGGGTTACGGCCGCCAGAAAGGTCACACCGAAATCTATCGCGGCGCCGAATATGCAGTGCATTTTCTACCGAAGGTCCGGCTGGAAATCGTCGTTGCAAACGAGAACACCGACCGCGCGGTCGATGCCATCGTGAAAACCGCAAAGACCGGACAGATCGGCGACGGAAAAATTTTCGTCACCTCCGTCGAGCGTGCAATCCGCATCCGCACCGGCGAAACCGACAACAACGCGCTTTAAAAAGTAACGCGGATTCTGGGGACATTTCTATGAAACGTTTATGGGGACTAACTACGGCTACTTGCACAACGCTCGCGGCAACACCCGCGCTTGCGCAGGCGAGCACGATCAACGCTGCCGACACGGCGTGGATGATCGCCGCGACCGCACTTGTGCTTTTGATGACGATACCCGGCCTCGCACTTTTCTATGCGGGTCTCGTGCGGAAGAAGAACCTGCTCGCGACCATGGCGCAGAGCTTCGCCGCGGTAATGTTCGTTTCTCTGCTGTGGTTCGCGGCC
The DNA here is from genome assembly GCA_021730825.1 of Hyphomicrobiales bacterium. Lineage (GTDB taxonomy): Bacteria > Pseudomonadota > Alphaproteobacteria > Rhizobiales > Xanthobacteraceae. The sequence goes on along the minus strand of JAKFYO010000065.1, from coordinate 16,366 downwards.
GGCTATTCGCTGACCTTTTCCGGCGAAGGCGCTTATCTCGGCAATCTCGACAAGCTCTTTTTCGCCGGAATGAATCTCGACTCGGTGAATTCGCTCGCATCCAACATTCCGGAATCGCTGTTTGCGACCTATCAGATGACCTTCGCCGTCATCACATGTGCGCTGATCGCGGGCTCGGTTGCGGACCGTATGCGGTTCTCCGCGTTCATTCTTTTCATCATCATGTGGCTCTTCGTGGTCTACATCCCGAGCGCGCATTGGGTCTGGGGCGGCGGCTTTTTATCGGGCATGGGCGTGATGGATTTCGCAGGCGGCATTGTCGTGCACTTGAACGCAGGTGTCGCGGGTCTGGTTGCGGCTTACGTGCTCGGCGCGCGGCGCGGCTACGGCACGGAAAATCTCGCGCCATATGATTTGACGATGGCGGCGATCGGCACTGCGCTGTTGTGGGTCGGCTGGTTCGGCTTCAACGGCGGGTCGGCCCTCACCGCAAGTTCGCGTGCGTCGATGGCAATTCTCGTCACGCATCTTGCTGCCTGCTCCGGCGCGATCGCGTGGATGATGATGGAGTGGTGGACGCGCAAGAAGCCCTCCATGCTCGGCATCGTCTCCGGGGCAATCGCCGGCCTCGGCACGATTACGCCGGCATCCGGCTTTGTCCTGCCTTGGCATGGCGTCGTGATCGGCCTTGCCGCAGGCGTCGTCTGCTACTGGGCCTGTACCTGGCTGAAAGAGCGTCTTCGTTATGACGACTCGCTCGACGTCTTCGGCATCCACGGCATCGGCGGCATCCTCGGCACTATTCTCACCGGTGTCTTCGCGGTCGGCGCCTTTACGGTCACGAAGGATTTGCCTGCTGGGCAACAAGGCCTGCTCGAAGGCAATGGCGGACAGGTGGTGACGCAGTTGATCGGCGTCGGCATCTGCTTCGCTTGGTGTGCGGTCGCGACCTACGTGATTCTGAAAATCGTCGATGTGCTTGTCGGCCTGCGTGTCTCGCTCGACCATGAGCGCATGGGCCTCGACATCACCCAGCATGGCGAGTCGGTTCACACCTGATTTCGTCTTCCACATCTCCAAAAACAAACGCGCGGCCAATGTGCCGCGCGTTTCTGTTTCTTGGCTATGAAACGAGCATGGCTCGGTAAGCTGCCTAAAATATGGGCTAAACCTTGGGAAATTACGGCTTTCCGTAGCCCTGTACCCCGTGCTGCCCATTTCTGAGTCAGCCAAGCCCTTGCGACTCAAGCGATTCCCGCACCGCACCTGAGTCTGGCACGGGCTCTGCTTAGAGAGGCCTGACTCGCGTGCGGGAGCGATTTCCCGTGGGCGGAGTCCGATCAGCAGACCGGAGGCAGCAGTTGTCCCCGGCACCACTGGGGGACAGGAACCAAATGAAGATCGTCATGGCCATCATCAAGCCGTTCAAACTGGAGGAGGTGCGCGATGCCCTCACCGGGATCGGCGTACACGGACTGACCGTTACCGAGGTCAAGGGCTACGGAAGGCAGAAGGGTCACACCGAAATTTATCGCGGCGCTGAATACGCGGTGAATTTCCTGCCTAAGCTCAAGGTCGAAGTCGCGGTTGCAACTGACCAAGTAAAGAAAGTGATCGACGCGATCACTGGGGCCGCCAAAACCGGCCAGATCGGTGACGGAAAGATTTTCGTCTTCTCGATCGATCAAGCGGTGCGGATCCGCACCGGCGAACAGAACGCCGATGCGCTCTGATCCCCGTAACTCTCATAGCTATGTGATGGAGAATTCTCCCATGACGTTTAAGAACATCTTGTGGGCGGCCTTCGCCGCGCTGGTTGTGGCGGTAATCGCCATCGATCCGGCGCTCGCGCAGGACGCGAAAATCGACAAAGCCGACACCACCTGGATGATGACCGCTGCGGTCCTCGTTCTCGTGATGACGGTCCCGGGTCTCGCACTGTTCTACGGCGGTCTCGTTCGCTCGAAGAACATGCTCTCGATGCTCATGCAGATCGGCTACACCGTCTGTATAGTCATCCTGATCTGGGTGATCTACGGCTACTCGGTGGCGTTCACTGGCGGCAACGACTTCTTCGGCGGCTTCTCGAAGGCCTTCCTCGCCGGGATCGCGAACGACACCAAGGGTGTCACCTTCTCGGATCGTGTCGCGCTCCAGGAACTCGTCTTCGTAATGTTCCAGGCGACTTTCGCTGCGATCACCGCTTCGCTGCTCCTCGGCTCGGTCGCCGAACGCATGAAGTTCTCGGCGGTAGCGCTCTTCATCCCGCTCTGGGTCACCTTCGTCTATTTCCCGATCGCGCACATGGTCTGGTACTGGGCAGGTCCGGACGGCACCATCGACGCCGCGAAAGCGGTTGCGGCGGCAACGGGCGATGCAAAGGTAAAAGCACAAGCTGCTCTTGAGGCGTTGCAGGCGGATGCCGGGTACATCTTCAAACTCGGCGCGCTCGACTTCGCAGGCGGCACGGTCGTTCACATCAACTCCGGCATCGCCGGTCTGGTTGGTGCGCTCATCGTCGGCAAGCGTCTTGGCTACGGCAAAGAGCTGATGCCTCCGCACTCGCTGGTGATGACCTATATCGGCGCCATGCTCCTCTGGTTCGGCTGGTTCGGCTTCAACGCCGGCTCAAACTTGGAGGCGACCGGCTCCGCCATCACCGCCTTCGTCAACACCTTCGTTGCCACCGCTGCGGCCGCGATCGCTTGGATTCTGATCGAGTGGCTCATCAAGGGTAAGCCGAGCCTGCTCGGTCTCGTCTCGGGCATCGTTGCTGGCCTGGTTGCGATCACCCCGGCTTCCGGCTTCGCCGGTCCGATGGGTGGCCTCATCCTCGGCCTCGTCGCCGGCGTGGTCTGCTTCTTCTTCTGCACGGTCGTGAAGAACATGTTCAAGTACGACGACGCACTTGACGTGTTCGGCATCCACGCAGTCGGCGGTATCATCGGCGCGATCGGCACCGGCATCGTTGCCGCGCCGAGCCTCGGCGGTGTCGGCATTACCGACTACACGGGTCCGATCCTGAAGATCGCCTCGCCGGATTACGACATCGCCGGTCAGGTGCTGATCCAGGCGCAGGCGGTGGGCATCACCATCCTGTGGTCGGGCATCATCTCGGCGATCCTGTTCTACGTCGTGAAGATGATCGTTGGTCTGCGTCCGACTCCGGATCAGGAGCGCGAAGGCCTCGACATCACCGATCACGGCGAGCGCGCCTACAACTAAGTCTGGTTGGCCGGGACGATCTCCCGGCCTTCCTTACAAAAGTAAGGAAACCCCGGCCCCTGTGGCCGGGGTTTTCGTTTGCCAGATACCCGATGGTTAAACGAGCCTTAACCGCCGATTTCTAAAGTCTCAGCATGAAATTCTGGGCGTTTGAGGCGGGCATGGCAGGAAGCGGACTGGCCGGACGAAATCAGCATGCAACCGTGCGCTCGCCTTTCGTGCGGCTCACCGAGCTGCTTGCCGGCATCGAGCCGGGCAAGCCGCTGATCAATCTTTCCGTCGGCGAACCGCGCCATCCGATGCCGAGCTTCGTGGCACCCGTGATCGCGACCCACATCGGAGGCTTTGCGAAATATCCTATGCTGCGCGGCACCGATCGTTTTCGTGCGGCCGCCGCGAACTGGCTCGGTCGCCGCTACAAACTTCCCCGCGCACTCGACGCTAATAAAGAAGTGTTGGTGCTGAATGGCAGCCGCGAAGGTCTATTTCTCGCGAGCATCGCCGCGAAACGAATTTTGGGCGAGCGCGGCGGCAAGCCTGCGATCATCGTGCCCAACCCGTTTTATCCGGCTTATGGTGCGGGCGCGGAAGTCACGGGCTGCGAGCTCGTGGCGCTTCCCGCTTACGCCAAGAATAATTTCATTCCGGATTACGATTCTATCTCGGATGAGCTGATGGCGCGCACGCTTGCGATCTATCTCTGCTCGCCGGCGAACCCGCAAGGTTCGGTTCTGCCGCGCGAGACGATTGAAAAAGTAGTCGCGCGCGCACGTAAACACGGCGCGTTCGTATTCGCCGACGAATGTTACTCGGAAATCTGGCTCTCCGACAAAGTGCCGACCGGCGCGCTGGAAGCCTGCGGCACGAATTTCGACAACGTTGTCACTTTCAATTCGCTCTCGAAGCGCTCGAATTTGCCCGGCCTGCGCGTCGGCTTCGCCGCCGGCGACGAGAAGTTCATCTCGGCTTACGCGGAGCTGCGCAACGTCTCGGCGCCGCAAGTGCCGGAACCCTTGCAGGAAGTGGCGATCGCGGCTTACTCCGACGAGTATCATGTCGAGGACACCCGCAAGCTCTATCGCGAAAAATTCGATCTCGCCGACAAGCTCCTGGACAAGCGCTTCAATCACAAGCGTCCGGAAGGCGGGTTCTTTCTCTGGCTCGATGTCACCGAACTCGGCGACGACGAGACCGCGGCAAAAGCACTTTTTAAAGATGCCGGCCTGCGTGTCGTGCCGGGAAGCTATCTCGCGCGAGAGGGCGCTGACGGAAAAAACCCCGGCGCCAACTACATCCGCGTCGCTCTCGTCGACAATCTGAAAATCACGGAAGAGGCGCTGAACCGCCTCGCTTCCTTTCGCAAGTAACCGGACCGCACATTATGCGCCAGTCATCCGCAAGACATGCCAGCCTCTTCCCCGAAGAAGTAGTCAGCGCTTTCCACCGCCGCCTCGCCGAACTACGCGGCCTCGCATTGATCGCGCTTGCAGCACTCTGCCTCGTCGCGCTCGGCACATGGTCTGGCACCGATCCTAATTTCAGTTACGCCACCGACGGCACCGTAAAAAATCTCATGGGCCGCGCGGGCGCGGCACTCGCAGACTTCCTGATGCAGGTGTTCGGCCTTGCGGCACTCGCACTGATTCTGCCGCTCGCGGTCTGGGGTTGGCTCGTGATGACGCATCGCGCGCCGTCGCGCTGGAAACTGCGAATTCTGTTCTGGCTTGGCGGCGTGCTCTTGGCCTGTGGCTTTGCCGCCTGTTTCCGTTCGCCAGCGAACTGGCCGTTGCCGACAAGCCTTGGCGGCGCGATCGGCGACTCGCTGATCTTCATTCCGTCGCTGCTCTTGGGCTCCACCGCAAATGCGAGCCGGATTCTGATGGGCATGCTCTTCGGCATGCCGATGCTCTTCATGCTCTCGGTTGCGCTCGGCGCAGGATTCCGCGGCGAGCCTTTGCCGCGCGAGGACGAGGAAGAATACGACGAGGAAACCGGCGAAATCCGCGAACGCCTCGGCATGTTCTCGCGCATCTCCGCCTTCTTCGGCAGCGTTTTTCATTTCTTCTACATGGTGCGTACGCGACTTGCCGGACGCCGTCCGCCGAAGGTGAAGCGCTCATTCCGCGAACGTCTCACGGCTTTCTTCGCCAGCGAGCCGGAACTGCCGCTCGCGAAAGGCCGGCGCGAACCGACACTGGTGCCCGGCAAGGGTGTCGATGCGGAATACGAGGAAGACTACGAAGAGGAGTACGAGGACGAGGAATACGAGCCCCGCAGGAAGGCCCCCGTCGCCGCGCGCAAAAAACCACGCCGCCGTGGCGGTTCTTATCACCTGCCGCCGTTCGATATTCTCGCAGCACCCAGCGGCTCGCGCACGCCCGCGCTTTCCGTGAAGGCGCTTGAGGAAAATTCACGCATGCTGGAAAGCGTGCTCGACGACTTCGGCGTGAAGGGCCAGGTCGTCAATGCAAGCCCCGGCCCTGTTGTCACTTTGTACGAACTGGAGCCCGCGCCCGGCATCAAGTCGTCACGCGTGATCGGCCTTGCCGATGACATCGCGCGCTCAATGAGCGCGGTCTCCGCGCGTGTCGCCGTCATCCCCGGCAAGAATGCAATAGGCGTCGAGCTGCCGAACCCAAAACGCGAAAAGGTCGTACTGCGCGAACAACTCGAATCGAAAGACTTCCGCGACACGCCGTCGAAGCTTCCGCTTTGTCTCGGCAAGACCATTGGCGGCGAGCCGGTGATCGCCGATCTTGCGCGCATGCCGCATTTGCTGATCGCAGGTACCACCGGCTCCGGCAAGTCGGTCGCGATCAACACGATGATTCTATCCCTGCTTTACCGGCTCTCGCCGGAGCAGTGCCGTCTCATCCTGATCGACCCGAAGATGCTGGAGCTTTCCGTCTATGACGGCATCCCGCATCTGCTGTCTCCCGTCGTCACCGATCCGCGCAAGGCCGTGATCGCGCTGAAGTGGGCCGTGCGCGAGATGGAAGAGCGCTACAAGAAAATGTCGAAGCTCGGCGTTCGCAACATCGACGGCTTCAATGAATCGGTCGTCGATGCTGCGGCTAAGGGTAAGTCGATCAAGCGCACCGTGCAGACCGGCTTCGACCGCGAGACCGGTGAGGCGATCTATGAATCCGAAGATATGGATCTTGAGCCGCTGCCCTATATCGTCGTCGTGGTCGACGAAATGGCCGACCTCATGATGGTCGCGGGCAAGGACATCGAAGGCGCGATCCAGCGTCTTGCGCAGATGGCCCGCGCCGCCGGCATTCATTTGCTCATGGCCACACAGCGTCCGTCGGTCGACGTCATCACCGGCACCATCAAGGCGAACTTCCCGACGCGTATCTCCTTCCAAGTATCGTCGAAGATCGACTCACGCACCATTCTGAACGAGCAGGGCGCGGAACAACTGCTCGGTCAGGGCGACATGCTCTATATGGCCGGCGGCTCGCGCATTTCCCGCGTCCACGGGCCGTTCTGCTCCGACTCCGAAGTCGAACGCGTCGTGCGACATCTGAAAGAGCAAGGCGTTCCCGAATATCTCGAAGAGATCACCGCGGAACCGCCGGAAGGCGAAGACGGCTCGGTGTTCGACAAGAGCGCGATGGGCGAGGAGGGCGGCGATCTTTACGAGCGCGCGGTCGCAATCGTGCTGCGCGACAAGAAGGCATCGACCTCCTATGTGCAACGGCGCCTTTCGATCGGCTACAACCGTGCAGCAACGCTGATCGAGCGGATGGAAATGGAAGGCATCATTTCCGCCGCAAATCACGCCGGAAAGCGCGAAATCCTTGCCGGCGGCGGCGCGGCCTGACGCGAAATCGTCGCCAAATCGCCATAGCGGGCTTCTAGGAAATCTGGCGGAACGGCGCTGTTCATGCAGCCATGGGAACCGCTACATTCTTCCAGCGAGCAATCCTATGTATTGCCAAAGACCGGACCTTTTTATGATTCGGCAATTCCGGGCACGGGCCAAAGGACAAGTGATGGATCGGCTGACGAAGCTTTCTGCAATTCTTCTTTTGAGTGCTTTACCGCTTGCCTCCGGCGCATTCGCGCAGGCGGAGAAGAAGCAGCAACCGAAAGCCCAGACACAGCAGCAACCGCAGCCGAAAGGCCCGACCGTCGCGACTACCAAGTCCGGCATTGAGCTCGATCAGCGCCAACTCAATGCTCTCGAGCGCGTGACGAAGTTTTTCAATTCGACCGCAACATTGGTTGGAAAGTTTCATCAGATCGGTCCTGACGGCTCGAAGACCGAAGGCAATTTCTACATGCAGCGCCCCGGCCGCGTGCGCTTCGAGTATGAAGATCCGAGCCCGATCCAGTTGATCGCCGACGGCTCATCGGTCGCGGTGCGCAACCGGACGCTCGCGACCCAGGACATTTACCCTCTCTCGCAAACACCGCTGCGCTTCCTGCTCGCGGAAAAAATCGACTTGCTGAAAGACAGCAATATCAGCGCGGTGTTTCAGGACGATCTCTTCATCACCGTCGTGATCGAGGAAAAATCGCAGATCGCCGGGACACACCGTCTGCGCATGTTGTTCGGCGCGAAGGACAATCAGTTGAAGCAGTGGACCATCACCGACCCGCAGGGCTTCGACACCACCGTTTCCGTATACGACCTCGACGCGAAGACGCGACCCGACCCTGGCCTCTTCAAGATCGATTTCACGCGCTATCAGCAATAACTCGTTATGAGTTTTTCCGTAGCGACCTGGAACATCAATTCCGTCCGTCTCCGCTTTCCGCAAGTAAAGCGCTTTCTCGCGCGCTTCTCGCCCGACGTGCTTTGCTTGCAGGAAACGAAGTGTCCCGACGAAAAATTTCCGCTCGGGGATTTTGCGAAGCTCGGCTACGGCCACATCGCGATCCACGGCCAGAAGGGCTATCACGGGGTCGCCGTGATCTCGCGTCATCCGTTTCAGGACCAGAGCAAGAATTTCTTTTGCGGCAAGAACGATGCGCGGCATATCTCCGCGACGTTTGAGAAGAAGGCCGGGCTTTCAAAGCCGCTTACGATTCATAATTTCTATGTGCCGGCGGGCGGCGACATTCCCGATCCCGCATTGAATGTGAAATTCGAACACAAGCTGCAATTTCTCGACGAGCTTGCGGCCTGCTCGGTGACAAAAGACGCGAAGAACGGCACGCGCTCCATTCTCGTCGGCGATCTCAATGTGGCGCCTCGCGAGCACGACGTCTGGAGCCACAAGCAGATGTTGAAGGTCGTGAGCCACACGCCGATTGAAGTCGAAAAGTTCGAGCATGTCCGCGCCGCGGGTAACTGGATCGACGTCATGCGCGGCTTCGTGCCGGACGATCAGAAGCTCTACACTTGGTGGAGCTATCGCGCGGCGGAGAACTGGAAGGCGGCGGATCGCGGCCGCAGGCTCGATCACATCTGGGCAAGCCGCGCGCTTGAAGGTGCTGCACAGACGATGAAGGTGTTCAAGCCTTCGCGCGGCTGGCAGCAGCCATCCGACCATGTCCCGGTAATTGCCGAGTTCGCTTTGTGAGTAATTAAGGCTGCTGCTCGAAGCGCGGCAGCACCGTGTCGAGATCGTCGAGCGCCGCATCGATGCGCCGCGCAATCATCTCGCGCAGTCCAACCGCGGCTTCCACATCGCTTTCGAGCATCCGCAGGAAAATGCCGCGCGAAATCCTGAGCAAGGTCGAAGGCTCCATCGCGATCGCAGATGCCGGCCTGTCGGTTTCGACCAGGAGCGCGCTTTCGCCGATCAGCGCGCCGGCGCCAATACGGGTCGGCTCATCAAGCACCTTATCCTTGGCGCGGCGCAGGCGGATCACACCCGCCTCGACCGCATAGGCGCTGTCGGCGGGCTCGCCCTCTTCGAACAAAACGTCGCTCGCGCGCAGATGAACTCGCTCTACGCTGATTGCGAGCACGCGCAACGCATCGGGCCCAAGCACGCGAAAGGTTGCGATCCGGCGCAGGAATAGAATGTCGTCTTCCAGCGCCATGATGTTACGGAACGAGTTTGTAGCCGCCGCCCTCGGTGACGAGGAGCGAGGCATTCGAAGGATCTTTTTCGATCTTCTGGCGCAGCCGGTAGATGTGCGTCTCGAGCGTATGCGTCGTCACGCCGGAATTGTAGCCCCAGACTTCGGTGAGCAGTTGATCGCGCGGCACCGGCGTTTTCCCGGCACGATAGAGATAACGCAGGATCGCGGTTTCTTTTTCGGTGAGCCGCGTCTTCTTGCCTTTGTCGTCGACGAGCAACTTCGCGCCCGGACGAAAAGAATAATGACCGACCGGGAAGATCGCGTCTTCGCTCGCTTCATGGCTGCGAAGCTGCGCACGAATGCGCGCGAGCAACACCGCGAACTTGAAGGGCTTCGTTACGTAATCGTTCGCGCCGGCTTCTAACCCGAGCACGGTGTCGGAGTCGGTGTCATGACCCGTAAGCATGATCACCGGCGACTTGAATCCGTTCTTGCGCATGACGCGCACGGCTTCGCGCCCGTCCATATCGGGAAGTCCGACATCCATGATCAGGAGATCGATGTGACCCTGACCCGCGCGCTCGATCGCGGCTTGCGCGTTGTCGGCGGACTCGGTCGCAAATTCCTGATGCAGCGCGAGCTGCTCGATCAGTGTTTCGCGTAGTTCGGCGTCATCATCGACGACGACAATCGTGCGAGCATTGGCCATGAGGCGTTGGGACCCGTTTTCTGTTCTTCGTGGCCGGGGGAGTAGCCAAACCGCCCTTGCCAAGCAAGGGTTTGAGGTTACACGCTTTTGTGTATGGGCGGAACGAGACGGGAAAACGTGGTGAAGCGCAGCGGCTTAACCCTGATTCGGGTCTCCAGCGCGGCTGGTTGCCCAACGCGCGGGCATCTGGCGGCCGGAAACCATGTTTTTCAGGTGGCCTTGGGCCGCGGCGGCATCCGCACCGACAAACGCGAAGGCGACGGCGGCACGCCCCGCGGACGCTTCAAATTGCTTCGTCTGTGGTGGCGGGCGGACCGCCTGCCCCGTCCGCGATCGTGTTTGCCCTTGCGGCAGATTCAAAAGGACGACGGCTGGTGCGAAGACCCAAAGGACAAAAATTACAACCGCCCAGTGAAACTCTCGCCTGCAAGCAGCGCAGACCGGCTTTGGCGCGACGATCATCTGTACGATCTGATCATCGAACTCGACCACAACACACGCCCACGCATTCCGTATCGTGGCAGCGCGGTGTTCATTCATTTCGCACGGAAAGATTTTACGCCCACCGCAGGCTGTGTCGCGTTGAAGCGCGGCGACTTGCAGAAACTTTTGTCGCGGCTCGCGCGCGATTGCTGGATTGAGATTCGCTAGTCGTCGACCTTCGGACGCGATCCGAAAATCGCGCTCCCCACGCGCACATAGGTGGCGCCAAAGTTGACCGCGCTTTCGAAATCCGCGCTCATACCCATGGAAAGCTGTTTCAAGCCGTTGCGGTCGGCGATTTTCTTCGTCAGCGCAAAATGCGGTGCCGGGGCTTCTTCGAGCGGCGGAATGCACATAAGGCCAACGACGTTCAGCGAGTATGTCTCGCGGCATTCCTTGATGAAGGCGTCGGTATCTTCGGGCAGCACACCTGCCTTCTGCGGCTCCGCGCCCGTATTCACCTGCACGAAAAGCTGCGGCGATCTCCCGGCCTTCTGAATTTCTTTTGCGAGTTCGGCAGCGAGCTTCGCGCGATCGACCGAGTGGATCGTGTCGAACAGCGAAAGCGCTTCCTTGACCTTGTTGCTCTGGAGCGGTCCCACGAGATGAAGTTCGATGCCTGAATGCCTTTCACGCAATACGGGCCACTTTGCCTTGGCCTCCTGCACGCGGTTCTCGCCAAAGATCAGTTGCCCGGCGTCCAGCACGGGCGCGATGTCTTCCGCCTCGAAGGTCTTGGAAATCGCGATCAGCCGCACCGAGGAAGCTTCGCGGCCGGCCGCTTTGGCAGCTTTTTCGATCTCTTTCCGCACAGAGGCGAGATTTTCGGCGGCCTGGCTCGTCATTTCGCTTATCTGCGCCCAGCCACCAGCACTGACAAGCCCTAAACCATTGCTTGGGGTCACGATTCATGGTCCAAACCGCCCGTTCCAAAGCCAAGTAAGACCCATGAAAAACGAGCGCTACAACGCCCGCGAGGCCGAGCCCCGCTGGCAGAAAATCTGGGATCAGCGCGAGATCTTCAAGACGAAGAACGACGACCCGCGCCCCAAATATTATGTGCTGGAGATGTTTCCCTATCCGTCGGGGCGCATCCACATGGGCCACGTCCGCAACTACACCATGGGCGACGTGGTCGCGCGCTATCATCGCGCGCGGGGCAAAAACGTCTTGCATCCGATGGGCTGGGACGCCTTCGGCATGCCCGCGGAAAACGCGGCGATGCAGAACAAGGTCCATCCGAAAAAGTGGACCTACGAAAATATCGGCACCATGAAGAAGCAGCTCAAGTCGATGGGCTTGTCTTTGGACTGGAGCCGCGAGTTAGCTACCTGCGATCCGAGCTACTACCGCCACCAGCAGAAAATGTTTCTGGATTTCTGGAAGGCCGGACTCGTCGAGCGCAAAATTTCGAAAGTGAACTGGGACCCGGTCGACATGACCGTGCTCGCGAACGAGCAGGTCATCGACGGCAAAGGCTGGCGCTCCGGCGCCGAAGTCGAACAGCGCGAGCTGACACAGTGGTTCTTCAAGATCACGGATTACTCGCAGGAATTACTCGACGCGCTCGACACGCTTGATCGCTGGCCGGAGAAAGTCCGGCTGATGCAGAAGAACTGGATCGGCCGCTCCGAAGGCTTGCTGTGCCGTTTTATGTTGGCAAAGCCCGAAGGCGAGTTTTCTGAAGTCGAAGTATTCACCACGCGTCACGACACGCTGTTCGGCGCTTCGTTCATCGCAATCTCCCCCGATCATCCGATTGCGAAGGCGATTGCCGCACGCGATCCGAAGGCCGTCGCCTTCATCGACGAATGCAAGAAGATCGGCACCGCGCAGGAAGCAATCGATAAAGCCGAGAAGCTCGGCTTCGACACGGGTCTACGCGCGAAGCACCCTTTCGACGACAAATGGGAATTGCCGGTTTACATCGCGAACTTCGTGCTGATGGAATATGGCACCGGCGCCATTTTCGGTTGCCCCGCGCATGACCAGCGCGACTTGGATTTTGCTCGCAAATATAATTTGCCGGTTCGCCCCGTAGTCGTGCCCGAGGGAGTGGATCCTGCAACGTTCGACGTCGGCAACGAGGCTTATGTCGAAGACGGCAGATTAGCGAATTCGCGATTCCTAGACGGCATGACTGTCGAAGCCGCAAAGCAGGAAGTCGCGAAAAGGCTTGAAAAACAAAGCATCGGCAATCGCCCGGTAGCGGCCCGCCAAGTGCAGTTCCGCCTGCGGGACTGGGGTATTTCGCGTCAGCGTTATTGGGGCTGCCCGATCCCGATCATCCATTGCGAGAAATGCGGAGTGGTTGCGGAGAAAGACGAGAACCTTCCCGTCGTGTTGCCGGAAGACATCGAGTTTGACCGCCCCGGTAATCCGCTCGATCGCCACCCGACCTGGACCAAAGTGTCGTGCCCTAAGTGCGGATCAAACGCGCGCCGCGAAACCGACACCATGGACACCTTCGTCGACTCGTCCTGGTACTTCCTGCGCTTCACCGCGCCGGATGCCGAGACGCCGACTGACCGCAAGGCCGCCGACTACTGGATGCCGGTCGATCAGTATATCGGCGGCGTCGAGCACGCGATCTTGCATCTGCTTTATTCTCGCTTCTTCACGCGGGCGATGAAGAAAACCGGCCACGCAAATGTCGACGAGCCGTTCAAGGGACTTTTTACGCAAGGCATGGTCGTACACGAGACGTACCAGAAGAAAGACGGAACCTTCGCGTCGCCTGCCGAAATCAAGATCGAACTCGACGGCGATAAGCGCAGCGCAACTCTGCTCTCGAACAACGAGCCGGTCGTAATCGGCCCGATCGAGAAGATGTCGAAATCGAAGCGCAACACCGTCGACCCCGACGACATCATGGAAACCTATGGCGCCGACGTCGCTCGCTGGTTCATGCTCTCGGACTCGCCGCCCGAGCGCGACGTCGAGTGGACCGAAGACCGCGTGCAGGGTGCGTCGCGCTTCGTGCAGCGTCTTTACAGAATCGCAAACGAACTCGCCGAGATCGGCGCCAAACCCGGTACCGCAAAGCCCGCGCAATTTTCGGATGCTGCAACGGCGGTTCGCAAAGCCGCGCACACCGCGCTCGCGCGTGTCGGCGAGGATATCGAAAAATTGCGGTTCAACCGCTGCGTCGCGCATATCTATGAAGCGGCGAACGCAATCGGCGCCGCGATTGAAGCGAACAAGGCGCCCTCGCCAGATCTCGCCTGGGCCTATCGCGAAGCTGCGGAAATTCTGGTCCAGATCGCGGCCCCGATGATGCCGCATCTCGCCGATGAGTGCTGGGCAGCCCTCGGCCATAAAAAGTTAATAGCCGAGGAGCCCTGGCCGGCCGTCGAATCCGCGCTCCTTGTGGAAGACACAATTACCCTGCCTGTTCAGATCAACGGGAAGAAGCGGGCGGACGTCACGGTCTCGCGCGATGCGCCCTCGGGCGAAGTCGAAAAGGCCGTGTTAGCATTGGATGCGGTACAACAGGCCTTGGGCGGGAAGCCGCCCAAGCGGATCGTGGTGGTCCCGCAGAGAATCGTGAATGTGGTGGCGTAACTCAACGATTTCAAAGGCTTGGAGGGGTCTCGGGGTACTCATACTCGCGGGCACCCTCGGCGGCTGCTTTCAGCCCATGTACGGCCAATCCACGCTGTTCGGCGCTGGCGCGAAATTGCGCGACGACCTGCGCCAGGTCGAGGTGATCGAAATTCAAGGCCGCTTGGGTCAGGAAATCAGGAACGACCTCATCTTCGAATTGACCGGCGGCCAGGGCAACCCCGTCGGCGCACCCTACAAGCTTGCGATCACCATCACCGCCGGCTCGCAAACGCCGCTCGTCGATGTGGCCTCCGGCCGCGCGACCTCCGAAATCGTCGTACTCGACGTGATCTATCGTGTGTTCGATGTCGCGAACGACAGGGTCGTGCTTTCGGAAAAGGCGCTCGCACGCATTTCCATCGACCGCTCGCAGCAGCGTTATGCCGGCATGCGCGCGGTTCGCGACGCGCAGAACCGCGCCGCCAAACTGGTCGCGGAGCAAATCCGCTCGCGCCTCGCCTCCTATTTCCTGACCCGCACCTAAAAGCATCCCGCGAAGATGGTCGCACTCAACCGAAGCGACTACGACAGCTTCTGCGAAGATCCCGATCCGCGTTATCCGGTCGTCCTGATTTACGGACCTAACCGCGGGCTGGTCAGCGAGCGCATCGAGACGCTGCTCAAGAACGTGCGTGGAAAATCCGCCGATGAATTCACTGTCGTGACCCTCGACGGCGATGCGCTCGCCTCCGATCCCGGCAAGCTCTCGGATGAAGCGCGCACCATCGGCCTCTTCGGTGACAGGCGCATTCTGCATATACGCGCGGGCAGCCGTTCGTTTGCCGATGGATTGAAGCCGCTTCTGGAAGACCCGTCGCGCGAAACGCTGATTGCAATCGAGGCGGGCGATATTGCGAAGAATTCTCCGCTGCGCGCGAACTGCGAAGCCGCGAAGTCGGCCGCTGTAATTCCCTGCTATGACGACGATGCCGGGACGATTGCGAAGCTGATCGACGGCTCGCTGCTCCGCGCCGGTCTCACGATCGATCGCGATGCAAAGGAAGCCTTACTCAGCCTGGTCGGCTCGGACCGGCTCTCGACGCGCGCCGAGATCGAGAAGCTAGTTTTCTATGCCGGAGATACGAAGAAGATCACGCTTGGCGATGTCCGCGCGGTAGTGGCCGACGCGTCGGGACTTGCGATCGATGACGTGCTCGATGCCGCAAGTGCCGGCGATTCCAAAGCCGCACTTCGCGCGCTTGTCGTGGCCCGCGCCGAAGGCACCTCACCCGCCAGCATCATCAATGCCGCGATCCGGCACCTCTCGCAGTTGCATCGCTTGAGCCTTCAGGTGGAAGCCGGCGAGGACGCAGAGAGCGTGCTGAAACGTAACCGGGTTTTCTGGCGTCGCATGGACGATCACAGACGCGCGCTTCGCCGCCTCGGCTCGCGCTCTATCGAAAATGCGCTGATGGCGCTCGGCGAAGCCGAACTAGAAACGCGCCGCACGGCGCATCTTGCCGACGCGATCACGGAACGCGCGATTTTATCGCTCGCCGAACGCGGCAGGCGAAAAAGTGCCCAGAAATAAAGGCTTTTAGTAGCGGACGCCGAGCTTGCGGCAGAGCGCATCCAACTGTTCGAGCGATTTGTACTTGATCTTCATCTCGCCCTTGGAGCCGCGGTTGTTGATCGCAACCGCCATGCCGAGCTGATCCACCAGCTTCTTCTCCAACGAACGCACATCGGCGGATTTCGCGGGCTTGATTTTGCCGCCGCTCTTTGCTTTCGAGCTCTTGCGCTCGTTCGGCGTCAAGGCTTCGAGGTCGCGGACATTCATGCCGCCGCCGTCGACGATCGCCTTCGCAAGTTTCTCCGGATCGTCATGCGCAAGCAGCGCGCGGGCGTGGCCGGCGGTCAGCTTTCCTTCGGAGAGGTACTTCTTGACCGAGTTCGGCAGCTTCAACAGTCGCATCGTGTTTGCGATGTGGCTCCGGCTTTTGCCGACGACTTTGGCAAGATCGTTCTGACTGTAGCGGAATTGCTCGATCAGGTTTTCGTAACCGGCGGCTTCCTCAAGCGGATTGAGGTCGGAGCGCTGCACGTTTTCGACGATCGCGATCTCGAGCGCTTCCTTGTCGTTGATCTCAAGGAGCGTAATCGGCACGTCATGCACGCCTGCGCGCTGCGCCGCGCGCCAGCGCCGCTCGCCGGCAACGATTTCATAAGTATCCTTCTTGCCGCTGACCGGACGAACCAGGATCGGCTGGAGAATTCCCTTCTCGCGAATTGAAGCGGAGAGATTGTCGAGCTCTTCCGAGTCGAATTGCTTGCGCGGGTTTTTCGGATTGGCCCTGATGTATTCGATCGGCACGCGCTTCTGCCCGCGTGCGCGGTCGATCGCGGCCGATTCTTCTC